>JAYTEX010000123.1:0-6742 GCA_043734785.1 Pseudomonadota bacterium
GACCCTATCGAGATCGAAAAATTCGTCATCGAGATGCAACGCAAGCATGCCTTCGAGCCCGCCGCGCTGCGCGCAATGCTGTCGCATGCGAATCGACTCGACGGAGTGCTGGCGGCGATCTCGAAACCTGCGGAATACAAACCCTGGCACCAGTATCGACCTATCTTCATCACCGACGCGCGGATCCAGGGCGGTCGCGAATTCTGGCGGAACAATGAGCAGGCGATCGCTGCTGCGGCGACAGAATTCGGCGTGCCGCCGGAGATTATCGTGTCGATTATCGGCGTTGAAACCGCTTACGGGCGCAATGCGGGCAACTACGCGGTACTGGAAGCGCTCGGGACCTTGGCTTTCCATTACCCGCCTCGCGCTCCTTTCTTTCGCAGCGAACTGACCAACCTCATGTTGCTGGCACGCGAGGAGCAGATCGACCCGGCGGGATTGCAAGGTTCCTACGCGGGCGCAATGGGTATGCCCCAGTTCATGCCGAGCAGCTTCCGTGCATACGCCGTCGATTTCGATCAGGATGGTCGCCGCGACATCTGGAATACGCCTGAGGACGCGATCGGCAGTGTCGCGAACTACCTGCAACGACATGGTTGGCAGGCCGCGCAGCCGATCGCTTTGCGGGCGCTTGATGCGGCGACTAATCAGGCCCAGACCAGCGACTCGGTCGTACTGGCCAAGACCCTGGCGGAGTTTGCCGCGCTCGGTGTCAAACCGGATGGCACCGCGCCGGCTAGCGCGCGTGCGGTGCTGCTTGCCTACGAAGGATTGAATGCGAACGAGTACTGGCTGGGATTGCAGAATTTTTATGTGATTACACGGTATAACCGCAGCCCCAAGTACGCCCTCGCTGTGTTCCAGCTCGCGGAAGAAATCCGCATGGCTCGTGCGCGAGCAATGCCTTGACGAAGTCGGCACGCAAGCAAGCCGCGTGGGCGGTTCGTCGAGGCGGGCTGTTGCTGTTGACTACTCTGCTCGCAAGTTGCGGAGTTTGGCAGCAGCAGCGCGAGGCTACGCCAGTGCGCGCCGCAGCCGCCCCTCGAGTGTCAGCCGCCTCCGTTGCGAGCGAGACCGTTGGGGCGTTGAGCCGTTACGGCAACCCGGAGTTCTATGATGTGCTGGGCAAGCGCTATGTTCCGCTTAAATCGGCGCGCGGGTTTCATGAGCGAGGCATTGCCTCCTGGTACGGGCCGGATTTTCATGGCGAACTGACCTCCACGCGCGAATCCTATGACATGTAT
The DNA here is from genome assembly GCA_043734785.1 of Pseudomonadota bacterium. Classification (GTDB taxonomy): domain Bacteria; phylum Pseudomonadota; class Gammaproteobacteria; genus CAIKBL01. The sequence goes on from JAYTEX010000123.1 coordinate 1,248, forward strand.
CAGATGACTGCGGCGCACAAGCTGCTGCCGCTGCCGACCTGGGTGGAAGTCACGAATCTAAAAAACGGCAGGAAGGTGAAGTTAAGGGTGAACGATCGCGGACCGTTCAAAGATAATCGGGTCATCGATCTGTCCTATGCGGCGGCGCTGGCGCTCGATGTTGTCAGCCCCGGCACCGCCTTTGTCGAAGTGCGCGCAATTGATTCGCCGATCAACGCCGAGACGCCTGCGGCTGAACCAGCAGGACCGCGCGCGCAGATGTATCTTCAGGTTGGTGCGTTCGGCGAACGCGCCAATGCGGAGAGACTAAAATCCCACCTCAATCCTGATTTCGGCGCGGAGGTCAGGATATTCGCCGATCCACCCGAGTCGCCGCGGTTATTTAAAGTGCAGCTAGGCCCGATACGCGATGTTGAACATGCCGATCGCGCAGCGGCGGCTTTAGAAGGTCTCGGGTTTTACGAGCATCATTTTGTCAATAATTGAGCGCATTGCGTGGAGTAACATGGTGAGGAATTTAATCGGCGCGCTGGCGCTGGTCTGGCTCATGCCACTGACGGCGGCGACCTTTCAAGGGATCCCGGATCCGCCGAAACTACCTGTCCGCGCCTATTTCTTGCTGGATTTCACGAGCGGCGCCGTGCTCGCGCAAGACAACGCCGACATCCCGCTTGAGCCTGCGAGTCTGACCAAGATCATGACCGTCTACGCGACGGCAGATGCACTCAAAAAGGGTTTGATTAAATTGGAGGATGAACCCGTCATCAGCGAGTACGCGTGGAAGCAAGAGGGCTCCCGTATGTTCATTGAAGTCGGCAAGCAAGTCTCGGTCGATCATCTCCTGCACGGCGACATCATCCAATCCGGCAATGATGCGAGTGTGGCGCTCGCCGAACACATCTCCGGGACCGAACAGGTATTTGCGAGCGTGATGAACGGCCATGCCGCGCGACTTGGCATGAAAGCGAGCAAGTTTGCGAACAGCACGGGCTTGCCGAACCCCGAAACTTACACCACAGCGCGTGATCTGGGCACCTTGGCGCGCGCGCTGATCAGCGACTTTCCAGAGATCTACCGTCTATTCTCGCTTCCGGAGTTTACCTATAACGGAATCACGCAACGTAATCGGAATGGTCTGCTAAGCCGCGATACGAGCGTGGACGGTATCAAGACCGGCCATACAGACGCGGCGGGCTTCTGCCTAGTGGCGTCTGCAACACGCGATGGCATGCGCTTGATTTCCGTCGTGATGGGGGCGGACTCCGATGGCACGCGCACCCAGGCCAGCCAGGCCCTGTTGAATTACGGTTTCCGATTCTTTGCAAGCCGCGAGCTCTATCCGGCGGGCGGCGAGGTCACCACCGCGAGGGTGTGGCAGGGCGCAGCGGAGCGTGTCGCGGTCGGAGTGACTCAGGCGCTGGCCGTCACGGTTCCGCGCGGGAGCGCGCAAGGGGAAGACATCAAGGCGGTCGCAGAGTTGCAGAAACCCCTGGTGGCACCTTTGGCGGCTCGGCAGGTCGTCGGCGAATTGCTGGTGTCGTACAACGGCAAGGAAATCAAACGCGTCCCGCTGGTGGCACTCAACGCAGTGGCTAAGGGGTCCTGGGTGCGGCAAGCCGTGGATGCCGCCAAACTCCTGTTCGAGTCGCGGTGAAAGCGGAGCACAGATGTCAATCTGTTATCTGAATGGCACCTACCTCCCAGTCGCTGAGGCGCGGGTGCCGGTACTCGATCGCGGATTCATTTTCGGCGACGGCGTCTACGAGGTCATTCCGGTCTTCGGTGCGCGACCATTCCGGCTGACCGCGCATCTCGCGCGACTCGCCCAAAGTCTCGCTGCGGTCGCGATTCAGGCGCCGATGACGGTGCCGGCATGGACAACCTTGGTTTATGGTTTGATTGCACGCAATCCACAGCCAGATCTCTCGCTCTATATCCAGGTGACCCGCGGCGTTGCACCCCGCAATCATGCCGCGCCTGACGTTAGCTCGCCGACCGTGTTTGCGATGGCCTCGCCGCTTGCGACGAATGCGGATCCCACCCCGGTGCAGGTGATTTCATTGGTCGATATTCGCTGGCAGCGCTGCGATATCAAGGCCATCTCCTTGCTGTCCAATGTGATGGCGCGCTCTGCTGCCGCGGCGGTGGGAGCGTATGAAGCGGTGCTGTTCCGCGATGGGTGGTTGACTGAGGGCGCCGCGAGCAATGTGTTCGTGATCAACGACGGTCAGATCAGAACACCACCTCATTCGAAGTTCATTCTGCCCGGCATTACGCGCGATACCTTGATCGAGGCATTGGCAGACGGCCCGGACACCGTCCAGGAAGTTGCCATCACGCGTGAGGAAGTCGTGCAGGCGCACGAAATCTGGCTTACCAGCTCCACGCGTGATTTGGTACCGGTCAGCCATCTGGATGGTCGGCCCGTGGGCGCGGGTGTTTCTGGCCCGACCTTTCGGCGGGTCTGTGAGGTGTATGCGCGCTTTAAAGCGGCTGAACTGGCTAAAACATCCGCGCCCGCGCTGCGCTGAGAAGATTGAGCGGCAGCCCTATCGTGCCTGACGCAACTCCGCTCAGGTGCGCAACCCCGTCCCCCGGTGCATCATCACTAGGGCAGTGATGAACAGCACGGCGATGAACGCCATGATCACACCGAAGGCAAGCCTGACGTCGATATCACTGACCCCGATCATTCCCTGGCGAAAGGCATTGACCATATAAAAAATCGGATTGGCGAGCGATATCGTTTGCCAGAATTTTGGCAAGAGATCGATTGAATAGAAGACGCCTCCAAGATAGGTCAACGGCGTCAGTACGAAAGTCGGAACGATCGAAATATCGTCGAATTTGTTCGCAAACAGCGCATTGATAAAGCCCGCGAGCGAAAACAATGCAGCGGTCAGAACGATGACCGAAATCGTTATCCCTAATGAACTCACATGCAGATCCGTGAAACACAGGGCAACGATAGTCACCACCGCGCCAACCATGATGCCGCGCGCGATACCGCCCGCAACAAAGCCCGCGATGATCAAAATATCTGGAATTGGCGCCACCAGGATTTCCTCGATGTGATGCTGGAATTTGGCGCCGAACAGCGACGACACTACATTCGAGTAGGCACTGGTGATCACTGACATCATGATGATTCCCGGCGCGATGTACTGCATGTAGTCGATACCGTGCATTTTGCCGATTCGCGGCCCGATCAAATTGCCGAAAATAATAAAATAAAGACTCATCGTAATCGCAGGCGGCAGGATGGTCTGCAACCAGATGCGGGTGAAGCGATTGATTTCCTTGCGCAGGATGGTCAGGAACGCAATCAGATAACCGTGTCCATCTCTAGGGTTTGCCGGGTTCATGAAGATTTGAGCGTACCGTTGTCCTGGACAAGATTCACGAACAACTCCTCCAGTCGGTTTGCTTTGTTGCGCATGCTGGTGACGCGGATGTTGGCTGCGGACAGACATTCGAACAGATGATTGAGGGTATGTCGCTGATCGACGCTGGCTTCGAGCGTCGTTGCGTCGAGTTGGATGAAGGAGAACTCCGCGTTGCAAGGCATTATGAGCAAGGGTTCCGCCAGGTCGAGCACGAAGGTTTCGGCGTGCAAGGTCGCGAGCAGCTCCTTCATGCTGGTGTCTTCGATGATCTGACCACCATCGATGATGGCGATGTTGCGACACAAGCGCTCGGCCTCTTCGAGGTAGTGGGTGGTCAGGATGACCGTGGTACCCCGGTGGTTTAAATCGCGCAGAAAATCCCACATCGAGCGGCGCACTTCGATATCGACGCCCGCAGTCGGTTCGTCGAGGATCAGTAATCTCGGTTCGTGCAGTAAGGCGCGCGCAATCATCAAGCGTCGCTTCATGCCACCCGACAGGGTGCGCGAGGCATCAAAGCGCTTTTCCCATAGCCCAAGCAGCGAGAGATACTTGTCTGCACGGCTTTGCGCCAGCTTTTTTCCCAGGCCATAGAAGCCAGCTTGATTGTTGACGATGTCCCACACGGTCTCGAACTGCGAGAAGTTGAATTCCTGAGGGACTACGCCGAGAAACGATTTAGCCAGTGCAAAATCGATGTCGATATCGGTCTCGAATACGCGCACACGTCCGCTTGTTTTGGTGACGAGCGAAGTAATGATCCCGATGATGGTCGACTTACCTGCACCATTCGCACCCAGCAGCGCGAAAAATTCACCCTCGTTGACCTTCAGATCGACACCCGCGAGCGCGCGTTTACCGTTGCTGTAAACCTTGGTGAGACCGTATAGCTCGAGCGCGTTCATGATGAGTGCAGGAAAGGGAGCCCACGCACGGCGTGAGCGTTACCCACTCTACCAGTCGGCGGATTCGCCACCGATAGCATCGATGATTTTCTTCTTCTGGGACGCACCAACCGCCTTCAACGCAAGCATCAATTTGTTGTCGTGATTAATAATGAGTTGAAAAAAGCGCTTAGCAACCCGCACGAGCGTGGCGCGTTCATTGGCCCTCACATTCGCATTACGCCTGCCTGTGCCCTGTGGCAACAACGCCTGCTCTCCAAAGTAGTGACCCCGAGTCAACTCCGAGAGAACGACGATTTTCCCATCATCGTCCACGACAAACACTTCGACCGAGCCATCCAGCATCACGTACATATAATCGCCATCTTCCGCTTCGCGGACGATCATCTCGCCCGCCTCGAAAGTGACGACCTCGGTCCAATCGCCGACGCGATCGAGGTCGCGACTCGACAGCGAGCGGAACAACCGCACGCTACGCAGCATCATCCGCACGCGTTCTTCGGACGTGCCATCGATAAGCGTCAACTCATCCGCCAGGTCTTCGCTCATGCTCATCCCGAGCGCGGCATCGGTCTTCAAAATCTTGAACAGACGGCTCTTCTGAAGTGCCCGAACGGTTGCGTTGCGGCGTCCGCTCGAGCCCGGCAGTAGGGCTTGCTCTCCAAAGAACTCTCCCGATTTGAGGGTCGCGATCGTGATTTCGCGTCCCCCGACCGCCTTGATGCGGACGTCAACCGCGCCGTCGATGATGATGTACATGCAACTGCCGACTTCGTTTTCTTCAACGATCGAAGCGAGTGGCGAGAAATCGATCACGCTGTTGGCAGGCGAGTCGATTACGCGCTGTAGCTCTGCGTCGGATAGACTGCTGAACAGCGGTACGTTGCGTAAGAGTTGGATGGTAGCGCGGATTTTTGCCATATCACTCAGCAGCGACGGGGCGCCGTGCCTGATGGCTGATGGGCGCGGAAAATTAAGTCACAGCCGGGCGGGCCTTTGCCGCGCCAGACGAGGCAATCATCTTAGCGCGGTCCAGGCACTACCGAAACAACCGCGCGCTCACCCGCCGCAACCCCCGTCGCCGGGGGCAAACTGCGGGTTTTAAACAGCGCGCGGATCTGTGGGTCGATTTAGGGTATACAGACGCCCGAGGCGCGGCTATGAACTTAATGGCCACGCCCTGGGACGCCGGTAACGCTTGGGA
>JAYTEX010000124.1:0-5018 GCA_043734785.1 Pseudomonadota bacterium
TAATTGCTCGATACCAAGTGACTTAAGCGAAACGTTCATGGACAGCTCCCACCAATATTAGGATGGTACCAAAGGCACCACCTGATCGACAATCAAGCGGATAACGCTTTGGTCGGCGGCAGACCTGCGCAGACATTTGCACTCGCGCAGCGCCGGCGACCCGCCCGCAGCACCTGAGGTTAGCTGCGTCTTTGGATGGCTCACTCAGGAACATGGCATACAGCCTCGATGCGGTTACCGTGTGGGTCGTGTACAAACGCAGCATAGTAGGTGGGATGGTAGGTCTCACGTAGGCCGGGTGGACCGTCGCTGGAACCACCGAACTGGAGCGCAGCTTCGTGAAAATCTTGTACGGCGGCGCGTGACGAAGCCTTGAAGCACCAGTGGCGCCTTTCATCGATGCTCGCACTCGCGGAGAGATATACGGCAAGATAAGTTTCGTCGGGCGTCGCTGTGCGACAACGTACACCGTAGCCCAACGCGTCAGGCCTGTCGTAGACCTTCTCACAGCCGAGCGCGGACATGACTGCGTCGTAGAACGGGCGAGCGCGTTCAAGGTCTGGTACGGAGATGGACACATGATCGAGCAGGTGCATAAGCAACTTACGTGAAGCGGTTAAAATGTTCAGTTGAAAAAAAGTGGTCAGAATTGAAGCATCCAATGCCCCTCCCGCCACGAGCCATCGGTCACCAACAGTCGAATTTCCGTTGATCTTCCTGTCGGCGAGCAGGTGCAAATTCCTGCGACATGGCGCGTACATATCCCCCCAATCCCTGCATTGAATTGCCGGGAGAATATTGTTGGTGAGCCAGCAGATAGTCTCTGGTGCAATTGCTGACCTGCATTGCGGCTTGCTTGACTCCGACCACTGGGATCGAGGCAATTGCCGGAGAACTCGGTTGCGGACCTGGAAGATTCATCTGAATAACGATCGCGACGAAAGCCACTGCGGCGACGCTCGCCGCCGCTATCGAAGCGAATTTTCCGAGCTTTTCTACGGAGATTCGACGCCGCGGCGCGAGCACTATCGGCTCTGATTCGAGTCGGATCGAGACTCGCGCGCTCAAGTCTGGTCCGTGGACGCCGCGCAAGGTGTCTCCGATCAGGTGATAGCAGGCCCAGTCGCCGCGAATACTGCCTTCGCGTTTTAGCTGCGCCATGAGCTGTTGAGCCTGCGCGCTCTCCAACTCCCCATCCATCCAGGCCGATAAGCGTTCGCTCATTGCGTTGCCCTCCGTTCTGTGCGCTTGGATACCAAAGGCGCCCCCCGATTCGTAAGGCAGGTTATCCGTGTTTTGGTTCACTTCTGTCCGAGTCTTGGCTGATGGTCGCGATGACGACGGACAATCTGCGGCTATGCAGCATCTAGGTATCGGTAGTTGTTCGATGGCGCACCGTCGACTCGCTTAATGCTTAAACTGCAAATTGGGCCGACTTCGTCAGTAAGATTGAGTAAATGGTAGAGGCGCAAAGATGAATGTGGCAGGAGAATGTCAGCAAGTTCCAGAGAGATTGGCTCCAGGCCTAGAGTCTTGGCAGAAAATGTCAGTAGTCAAGGTAAGCACCTGGCTTCTAGGCGTAGCAATCGCGACGGCGGGATCTATTGCGTCAGCGGCCGCTTATCCCGAGAAACCGATCCGGCTTATCGTGCCGACAACGCAAGGCGGCGGCGCCGATACCCTGGCGCGCCACATCGCTACCCGCCTTGCCGATCGCTGGGGCCAGCAGATCGTGGTCGAGAATCGACCGGGGGCCAATGGCATCACGGGTGTGGAGGCAGTCGCGAAGGCTGCCCCGGACGGCTATACGCTGTTGATGACTTTTACGGATCATTTCGTGAATCCGAGCCTGTACAAGACTCTGCCATTCAACATGACGAAGGACTTCGCGCCGGTCGTTTTCGTCGGCTCGCTGCCGTTCGTCCTGGCCGTGCACCCGTCGGTGCCCGCGAATTCAGTGCAGGAGTTGCTGGCGCTTGCGCGTTCCAAGCCGGGAACGCTCAACTTCGGGTCGGCGGGCACCGGCGGCAGCGTGCATCTCGCAGGAGAGCTGTTCAAGGCGATGGCCGGCGTGGATATCACTCACGTTCCCTACAAAGGAACGTCCGCTGCGATGCCCGATCTCGTCAGTGGCCGCATAGACATGATGTTTCCATCGGCCATTACGGCCAAGCCTTTCTCCGACAACGGGCGCCTGCGGCTGCTGGCGGTGACAAGCGCAAAGCGCTCTCCTGACGTGCCGCAGCTTCCTACGGTGGCGGAATCCGGCATCCCGGGCTTCGAAGTCGGCATCTGGTACGGCGTGCTCGTGCCGGCCGGCACGCCGGCCGAGATCGTGCGCAAGCTCAACGCCGAGATCCGCGACATCGTCGGCACCGAAGACTTCCGCGCCATGATGGCCAGGCAGGGCGTTACGGTCGCACCGGGCACCCCCGAGCAGTTTTCCGCGTTCTACGAGGCCGAGATGAGGAAGTGGGCCAAGGTCGTGGCCGACGCGAAGATTCCGCCGATCAACTGATCTTTCACTGGAGGACTCCATGAACGACACCGTAGTCATCGTCGATCCGGCCGCAGAGGATGCGGCCACCGAAGCGACGCTCGCGCGCCGCTTGAGCTCGGTGGCCGGCATGCACATCGGCATGATCGACAATTCAAAGCACATGGCCGGCGAGCTGCTGCACGAAGTCGAAGAACTGCTGCAGAAGCGCTACCGGGTGAAGCAGGTCACGCGCTACCGGAAATCCAATCCGAGCGTGCCCACGCCTCCTGCAATTCTCGCCAGCCTCGTCGCTTCGTGCGATGCCATCGTGCATGGTGTCGCCGATTGAGGGTCGTGCATAGCGTGGGGTCTCCACGACACGACCGAAATCGAGAAAAAAGGGCGGCCAACGGTGACGGTAATTACGACGGCTTTCGAAAAAGCAGGGCGTGTAAGAGCGCAAATACTGGGGATGAGTGAGCTTCCGATAGTGTCCATGCAGCATCCTCTGGCCAGCAAGACTGCGGCCGAAGTGAATGCGATCGCGGAAGCAATCGTAGGCGGCATCGTACAAGGTTTGGTGAGCGCGAAAGCATGAGCGTCAGTCCGGTTTCTGGCGGCGCGCGGCGTCTGAATGTGCCGGCGGATTTTGCCGCCGCGCAACGCGTGCTGGAGGAGCGCGGCTGGACCGACGGGTTACCCGTGGTTCCGCCCACCGAGGATCTTGTGAACGGGATGCTGGCCGGCACGCCGCTGGGGCGTCTGGACGTGCTCGGGGTCATGGAACCGGTCAAGGGCACGGTCACCGTGGAGAAAGTGGCAGCGAATGCCGTAATGGCTGGTTGCCTTCCCGAATATTTCCCGGTCGTGCTCGCCGCGGTGAAGGCTGTGCTGCAGCCGCAGTTCCATGTCGGATCGACCGCGTGCACGACCGGCGGCGCCGCTCCTGTGGTGATCGTGAGCGGCGCGATGGCTGAGCAGTTGAAAGTGAACTCGGGCACCGCGTGCTTCGGGGGCAACGTCAAAGCGAACGCGACGATCGGACGCGCATTGCGGCTGACGATGCGCAATCTCGGCGGCGCAAAACCCGACGGGATGGAGAAATCCACGCTCGCCTGGCCGGGCAAGATCTCAATGTGCTTTGCCGAGAACGAGGCCCGCTCGCCCTGGGGGCCGCTGCGCGAAGACCGGGGATACCCGGCGGATGTCACTGCAGTATCGGTCCTCGCAGTGCGCGGAATCTATGCGATCACCGAGGGCCTGCAGGAGACCGGCGTCGGGGTACTGGAAACGATCAGTGCCGCGATGCGCGTAATGGGCGCGCCGATCTATTACCAGATGGGCGTCCCGGTCATCGTTTGCCTCGGCCCGGAGCATGCGTCGGAAATCGCCCGCGCAGGATTCAGCAAGAAAGACGTGCGCAATTACCTGTTCGAGCACTGCCGCCTGCCCGTGCGTGACTTGCGCGGCCGCGGCTACTACGCACCAGGCTGCTGGCCCGCGTCAGTGGACGAGAGCGACGACAAGGCGCTGGTTCCAATGGTGTCGGGTCCGGACTATTTTTGGATAGTCGTGGCGGGAGGCGATGGCCGCCACAGCGCCTGGATGCCGGCGTGGAACGTTTGCCAGGGTGCGACCGAGGCCGTGGTCACTTGAACTAGCGGCTGAGGTCGCTTGCCATCGCTAGCCAGGAACGCGTCATGGTCGCGCTTTGGTTACGCACGCCACCATGATGGCCGGTCACCAACAATCGAATCTCCTTTGATCTTCCTGTCGGCGAGCAGGTGCAAATTCCTGCGGCATTGCGCGTACATACCCCCCCAATCCTTGCATTGAATGGCGCCCTGAATTCTGCGGCGATGCTCCACGCAAGGTACACTTGACCATTGCGCGAGTCTGACCCATCTAGTTAAGTTTGAATACGATCATGATTTCACGCGAGTGACGCGGCTCAATGTTGAGCAAGCATTCAGTTATCTGAGAGGCTCGCATGCAGAACATTTTCTTCCTGGCTCCGCGTTGCTTGAATCGGGTAATCCACATATTTTTTGCATCGGTTCTGCTGGCTTCGGCACTGGCCGTTCTCGCGGGCTGCGGTGGCGGCCTTCCTGACAGCGGGAGTACCACAGGTTCCACGAGCGCCACGAGCGGCACTAGCGTGCCGGCGAGCGGCAGCACTGTGGACAACTCGATTTTGCCAATCAACCCGGCGGATAGTCTGACTATCGCGCTCACCAATGCTGCCGGTGCGAGCGGCGCGGCAATCTCTGCGAACTCGCCGGGCACGGTCACGGCAACCGTGAAAGATCCGACTGGCGCCCCGGTTCCCCGCGCATTGGTGACCTTTCTCACGGATGCGACAAAGGCAACGATTGCCCCCGCCACGGCTGTGACCGATGCCGCAGGAGTCGCGACTGCGCAGGTGACGGGCGTAGGCGTTACTGCAGCCAATTCTACCCTCACCGCAACGGCGGGAACTCCACCCGTGACGGTAACGCAATCGATCGGGTTTGCCGTGGGTCCCTAGTTCAGCCGGTAG
>JAYTEX010000125.1:0-7516 GCA_043734785.1 Pseudomonadota bacterium
CCGATCCCCACTCGCATCCGAGAAGGGCGCCCCGGATTCGTGGACCCTCCTGCCGGGAGCCTGTCCCGCCACCAGGATACGCGCCTCGGGATGTAGTTGGAGCACCGGTCGCGGCGCGTGCGGCAGCCGGTCCGCGCAGAGCGTACACCGCCGAACCTCCTCAAGCAGTAAAGTGACAATATCCATGGGGATAACTCGCGGGCGCCATCATGCTACAAGGCTTCTGCCAGGCAGCGCGGCAGTAATTTTCAAGTAGGGTAACGTGCGGCGGTACGATCGGCCCGCCTATCTGATAACTTCCAGCATAGAGCCATCTGTGAGACGGTAGATATAGAAGTCTCCGTCGATAGTGAACAAACGACGAATTTTTCGCTCTTCCGCAACAGCAACGAGAGACGCATCCGCAAGGTCCATCGGAATATTCGAGTACTGCGTCATAAGTGCGTCCATCCGGTCAGCCTCGGCAGACGTAATCTCCAAAAGAGTTAGTCTGTTCGCGCGACGCATTGCCCAAAGACGTTCCTGATAGCGAAATCCGCCGATTTCGTAGAGAAAGTACATCGTCTCTGTGAAGCAGGGCCACGTCGTAAGAAGCGGGGCTTTAGGGAGACTGCTGACCACCTGCACACAGTTTGCGTGATGCTTATCGCCGTCGTCCAGTAAAGCTATGAGCGGTCCGGTGTCAGTTAGCACTACAGCTTTCCCGCCTGGTGCTTCTTCTTTAAGATTTCGCCGAATTTGCGACCTGTGAATTCAGACATGTTGGCTCCACCCGGAATTACTTCGCGACTGTCGATACAGCCGATAAAGTCTTTGAGGAATTCTGCCATAGTTTCACCACCCGATGTGACTTCAGTTGCATGGGCGGGAAGGAATGTAGCGTTGAGTCTGTCCAGAGCAAGCAATTCCAAGGTTGTTCCCTGACGTTCGGCCTGCTCCGTGATTGCTCGTTCCAAATCCGGGGGTAGAGTAATGGTAGCCATTTTATCGCTCCAAAGTGATTATTCGCCCGCATCCGGAGAGACTATCTTGCCGATGTTTTCATTTGTCTCTACTAGTTGGCATACGCTTTGTTCATACAACTCTTCGCCGCGTCGAACGATCTCTTCGCCGCTGTAACGCGCATGGGGCATGGCAATACCTCCTGTATTCCGTATCATGAATTACGTCATCGCCTCAGCGATTGTATTGCACGACCGTAACTCGAACGTCCATAGAGAGCCGAGATAACTCGTCCAGCATAAACTCCAAAGCTCCGGCACGGCTGAAATTGCCCGATCCCGACCCGATCACCGGGAACGCGATGGATTGGTAGCCCTGTTGTTCGGCAATGGCAACCGCGCTGCGTACCGAGCGGCGTATCGAGTACTCGGAGGCGCGCCAGAAGCCGTCGATCCCCGCGACGTGGATGATGGCGCGAAACGGCAGCCTGCCGGCCGAAGTAAGAACGGCGTCGCCCAGCGGGATCGGGCCGAAGCGACCCAATTCCCGAAACGGCGCAAGACCCGCTCTCCGCTTGATCGCGCCGGAGACTCCCTGCGGGAGGAGCAGCCACCAGGGGATGATATTACGGTTCCAGGCGTTGACGATCGCATCGACCTTCTGATCGAGCAAGTCACCGGTTGTTACTTGTGCATCCACGGGTAATTATCGCATATGCCAAAGCAGGTTGCAATGGCAGTACCATAGCCTATGGGCCGAACCACCCAAATAACCCACGGACCGCCTTTGGTGGCACAATTTGTGGGAATTGACCGAGACAACGCTCACGAAGGTTAGCCTGGCCGGACGGTCTAGTTCGGGGGGGTATGACGTCTTGTGGTGGTGTCGCGGGGCGTATTATCTCGAAGAACGGGAGCGGCGGGTTGTCACGTTCTGCGGGAGCAGAAGCGGCGAATTCTACGTTGGCAAATAGGAAAATGGTGCACGTTCATGTCGGATGCACCACACGTAAACGGGCATTTTCCTTGACAGTAATAGTAGCGCATGGAGGACATCTAAAGGTTGCTTTGATTGTTGACAAGACCGGCGAGCGCTGATAGAATGGTTCGGTCGGCTGATCGCTAATGTCGAGATCGTTTTCGAATACGGGGCGATAGAGGTACGGTAGCCAGTGCTAAGTTGGTTCGGCACCCCGAAATATTCGAAAGTTGACGTTATTATTCATCATGGTTAGGCGCAATCATGAGTAATGCCACCGTAAACTTTTACACGTTAGAGGTAAATAATTAAACAATGCCAGCTCCTTTTTCTCGCCAGTTTCTTCCTATCCAGACGGCAGAGGCCAGACTTGAACGGCGGATAGATGACCATTATCATCTTGAGATGGTTGCCCAAGATAGTCGCCAAATTGTTGAATTTCAAGCCCACTCCCTGCGAATGCAACATGACGTTGCTATTGCTAATTTGCGTGGTATGGCCGAAATCGCCGGTCGCCAAGACCAAACAAACAGTCTGCTTTCTACACTCGTAGGCGGTATAGATAATCTGAACGACAGCATGAATGAACTGAATGCGACGGCTTACGAGGCGCTGGATGCCATCTACGCTCAAACTGAAATACTCCGTGAAGGCTTTCAGCAAGTAGCCCAGATGATGCTTCAACAGAAGAAAGTGCTTGACCACATCGCTGATGTTTTGCGACGTCCCTATGAAACCAAAGTTTTGGAACTGCTCCAGGAAGCAGACAGCGCATTGAAACAAGGCATGCAGTCTACGGCCAGAGACCAAAAGGCGGAGTTTGCAGACGCAGCACGACTACTCAATGACGTGCTGGATAACCCCATCGGAAGCCGCAATTATGTAGCATGGTTCCAAGTAGGTTGGCTGAAGTGGAAGTCTGACCAAAAGATTGCCGAAGCAGAAGAAGCATTCTACCAAGCCGCTCGCCTGAGCGCACCGAAGGCCGACCTTTACCACGCCAATAGCCTACGCCACATGGCATATATGCAGTATCTACAAGGCAAATATCAAGACGCCTATGACAGCATTCACAAGGCCGTTCTCGTTCAGCCTAACGACCATGACATCAGGTATGACGCGGCCCGCTATGCCGCCAAAATAGGGCGCGAGGCTGAGGCTTTAGAGTTGTTGGAAAAATGTATTGACCAACAGCCGCAGACAATCGTGATGATGTACTCTGAGGAGGATTTTCTGCAATGAGGGAAGGATTGGGCGCGCTCTTACTTCGCAAAACAGCAGACAGTCGCCGCAACGCACAGAAAGAAATCGAAAACTGGCGTAGAGCAATAAACACTGTTGACCAGGCTGAACAGCAGGCGGAGTGCAAGATAACGCTACCATCGGAGTTATGCGCCACAATTCTAAAAATTGCTGACGAAGCACGCGTAGTAAATCATGTGGCGGCTGTCGGACTTGCAAAGTTGGCGCGCAAGCAGAGAGCGGAGGTGATGGCTTTTGCAGAATGCCAACTTCGTGAAGTATTAAGAGTCAGAAAGGAAGCCGAAGCAAAAGCACACCAGGATGTTCGACAGGCTATAAGCGAACGCGACGCTCAAATTGTTACTGCTGGGCTTAGAAAGGGCACCGTTGAATCGGATGCAATTGCTCGGGCTAACCAAGAGATCGGTGATAGCCCAACCTGGGGTGAAAATGCTCCTAAAGGCTGCGGCTTGGGGTTGGTAATAATCTTCCTTGTCATTTGGATTCAATCTCATGTGCCGAAAGACGGTTTGATCTACATTGTTGTTGGTTTGGTCGCCTGGCCGTTCGGCATTTTTGGTTGGGTGACACTGCATGTGATTCTGTACGAATTTTGGTTGGTAAAGAAGGGGGCGGCGGATAGAAAGGTCAATGGCTTGAAGCAGGCCGCGAAAGCAACATTCGCCCGGCAACAAGTTAACGCCGAGGAGCAACTTCGCCAGCGACTGCCTGCCCTGGAGCAAGCGGTTACGAACGCCGAGGGGCAGTGTCAAAAAGCAGAACTTGGTCTTCAAGTATCTAATCACTCAAGGCGAACTCGCCGCCGCTCAAGAGAATCTGATACAAACATCACAGCATATCACGCGGCAGTAAATGCCGTTAAATAAGAGGTCCGACCACACAAGCGGACCGGAGGTCAGGCATGCCTGCTATTGCAAGAACTATAGGATCGAATTCTCGTCATAAGGTGACTGTCCGCCTTTCGCCGGATGCCTTTGCGACCGCTCAGGAAGCTGTCGAACTCGGTATTTCTCCGAATCAAAACTCCTTTATCGAGGACGCAATTCGGCTGCGCGCACGTGAGGTACGGCATGCAAGGATGCGTATACAAGCCGCTGCGGCGATGAGCGATCGCGGCTTTGTTCAAGACATGAGAGAGACAATGCGGGCGTTTGAGGCTGCTGATGGGGAGGGTTGGCTGACCGAACCTGCTGCGGAGACTACCGACCGGTGAGTTACCAGTGGGGCATCTATCAGGCGAACCTTGACCCGAGGACCGGACGAGAGCAGGCTGGCGAACGCCCTGTACTCGTCGTTTCGGCCGAGCCGCTGAACGAACGCTATGATGTCGTGATGGTCGCACCTATCACCAGCCCCAAGAGCAATCGGCCTGCCAGACTCGGCGAAGTTCTCTTGCCCGTGGGAACCGGCTTACTGCCACGAGAGTCATTCGCGCTCTTCTATCAGGTTCGCTCTCTCGACAAATCACGCCTCGGCCGCCTATACGGTGAGATTGTCAAGGCCTTTAATCCTTTGACCTGAGTTCAACCCTGATGCTTATCATCTGCACTTTGCATCCATGCGAGAGCTACCAGATAGATTAAAGTCACGGGGGCGAGCAGGAGAATGAGAATCCCGGAAAGATCACCGCTGGGTTGTGGGGTTAGGACTTTCCAAAGCGTCCAAAGATAGAAAGGTAGCGCAGGAATGAGACACGCTATTGAAGCGACTCGCCATCTGCCCCCACCCTTAGAGCGCATAAAAGTGAGGATTTGCAACGCAGGATAGCCCACTAGAAAGAAGAGAAATAGTAATTGCATCGCGCGGAACCTCAGCCTTTCTAGTTTTGCCTATAAAGGCTGCAAATAAGAGATGACGGCGCCAATCCAGGTGAAGAGTGGTGGGAGGCCGAAAACTAAAACGCCGCGTCAAAGACGGAGACTTTCAGCCGCAAAAACCTCAATGTGTTCGCTATTTGAGGACAGCGCTCACTCCGAGAACTTTGCGGCAGTGGGGACAAGCGAACCCGTGCAGATTGTAAAGGAGCTTTAGGTGACTCCGGTGGTCTGTCACCTGCGTAATTTCCTTTCCGCAGTGTGGACAGAGCGGTTGCGGATTGTCGTCGTCTCCGCCAACTTTTACTTTTAGATCTTCCAATATGATGCTCCGTAAACTTCCCCGAAAGCGGTAGATACATTATCATTATTTCCGTAATGGCAGCCATTTTATTGCTCCAGAGTGACACGATAACGGTCTTAGAGCCATTCTTCTGCCCTGTAATGGGAATAATTGTCGTACTCGCCATTGTGGCCGTATATCTTCCTTTACTCGAGTTTGCAAAACCGTCCGACATGCACGAATTCCGATAGCTGCCGAACGCTCGGCTAAGCTTCTAGGGCCGCCTGCAAGACCCTTGTGCCGCGTGAAACCGAGGTGGCGGCCCCGGTCAGCTTCAGCCGTTGGTTAGGCCTTGATCGGCTTCCTCGTAACATCGTACATGTTGAAGCCCTTGTGCTTCCAAAATGCTTCCAGCCCAATCTTCTCGTACACGGCCAGCTCTTTCCGGTGGATGGGATAGAACTGGGAGAAGTTGACCTTGTAATCGTTAAGCTGTACCGACACGAATTCATCATCCAGAATGCTCTGAGCAAAAACAAGGAAACCGTCCATCTTGGTGTCTGGCGCTAGTGGGTAGTCGGTCATGAATACATCTCCATATTGAAACGTCTTCTTCCCGCGAAACAGGGCAGCGAAGGTTGCCGCAGCACAAGGCCAAGCCAGGTCAAGTGATTCTACCGTGACGATCATCTCCGGACGCGATAACTTCCAAGCCGGGAAAGGGCAAAGACTCAGGCCGTAGGTGACTCCGGTAATCATTCCCTTCTCGGGAATGTCATTGTAAACGAAGACCGAGACAGGCGCCCCACCATCCGACGCGTCGGCCTTGTGAATGGCATCCTCCTCGCCGAAGACGCTCTGCAAATGATCGATGAATAGTTCGGCGTTGGATGGCATGTTTTGTGGCCTAACGATAAAGCTCAGCAGCCGGGGCCGCCGAGCGACAATGAATCCCAGAAAGCGCACATGCGGCCCCGGTCTGCTGCGGCGCCTGGTTCGGCGCGCCTTTACTCGGCCAGCGGCGTGCCCCCCGAGTCCCAACCGCGCCGCACGTGCCGCGACAGTGCCTCGGCATAGCACCCCGCGCAGTACAACTTCCAGTCCGCCAACGCCTCCGCCCGGTCGGACCAACCGCGGTCCTGATCCAGAACGGCGTCGCACGCCTCGCACCACGCCTGCGCCGGCTCCTTCGGCTCGGGCTTGATGGCCCAATAGCCCAGGCCCACGCCGCCGCGAAGATGCTGGCAGATCAGGCAGTAGGCCGTCACGCCGTGCTGGTCGCAGTAGATCGCGAGCGCGTGTGACTCCGCGACCTGCTTCGGCTTCCGCGCCACAAGCGACCTCCTTCGCCGAACCGACACATCTCAGCCGCGGCGGGGGCGGCTGAAGCTATGACCCTGGGAAAGCCTACATGCCCCCGCCGTCTGCTGCAGCGCCTGGTTCGGCGTCCTCCGCCGTTGCAGACCTCAATGGGTCATAGCGGCCCGTTCCAGGACCACCGTGCCAAAGCGAGTCCGTCGGGAACATGGTCTGCCGACTCTGGGTGGCCTGACATTCTCTGTGTCGCCCACCGAAAGTAGGCTTTGAGAGTGGATCTTAGTCGGGCGTCGTCGGGGAGGCCCGCATCATCAAGAGCCTGCGAGAAACAGGTTTGCGCTCGCTCGTCCATCTCCTGGTGCTCGCCGTTTCCTGAATGCATTCGAATCACACCGGACTCACTGCCCATGGATTCGGTGTAGTCCGGCGGTCCGCCGAGCGCCTCGGCGCAGTAAGCAGCGAGGCGTTCCGAGTGCTGGGGGTGAAAGCCGTGCGAGAACGCGTGGCTCACGATCGGATCGGCTAGGCATCGCGCATGCCACGCGTGCGCCAGGGCAAGAAAAGCTTGCCTCCCGCCTGCGACTTCGAATATCGTCTGTGTCATAAGGTTCCCATCGACACCGCCGAACGCCTAAGGTCAGCCGACCCCGCGCCAGAGCAAAGCGGCGGCGTGGGGGTCGGTTGCAACGCATTGTTAGGGGTGCCAGCCATAAGTTGCCTTGTATTCTGGTGGCACGTGCACGGGATAAAACACCCCTGCGAGTGACAGCACGATAAGCAGTGAGACAACAAAACCGACACTGGACGGAAGGACGACCGCAAGCACACGAGCAGACCGGGACTTGGCTTGCAGCTGCCAATATAGAGCGCAGCCCAGATGCGTAAACAGGGCTAACACGCCCAGAAAATAGTAAGGCGC
>JAYTEX010000126.1:0-7183 GCA_043734785.1 Pseudomonadota bacterium
ATACATGCTGGCGGACACGGCAGCGCCGGTGGTGTTGACGGAGACGGCGCTGCAGGCAGACCTATCGGCGTATGCGGGGCGAACGTTGTGTCTCGATACGGACTGGGCGGGGAGGGTGGCGGATCAGCCGGTGCACAATCCGCTGCACACAGCGACGGCGGACAGTCTGGCGTATGTCATTTACACCTCGGGCTCGACCGGACAACCAAAGGGCGTGATGGTCAGTCAGCGCAACGTGGCGCGGCTGGTCTGCGGCACGGACTATGCCTCGTTCAGTGCCACCGAGACGTTCCTGCTGCTGGCACCAATAGCCTTTGATGCCTCGACGTTTGAGTTGTGGGGCGCGCTGTTGAATGGCGCGCGGTGTGTGATCTATTCGGAGGAAGCCCCGACCGCGAGCGGTCTGGAGCGCGTGATTGCGCGCCATGGCATCACCACATTATGGCTGACCGCGGCGTTGTTCAATGCAATCATTGACGAGCGGCCTGAGGTGTTGCGCGGCGTCCGTCAGTTGTTGACGGGCGGCGAAGCCTTGTCGGCGCCGCATGTGCGGCGTGCACACGTGGCGTTGCCCGAGGTGCAATTGATCAACGGCTATGGCCCGACTGAGAGCACGACATTCACGTGCTGCTATCGCATTCCTGAGTTGGCGGCGGCATGTATCGGGGTGCCGATTGGCCGGCCGATCGGCAACACCGAGGTCTATCTCCTGGATGAGGCGCAGCAGCCGGTGCCGGTGGGCGTCGAGGGTGAGTTGTATATCGGCGGCGATGGGCTGGCGCGCGGCTATCTGGGTCGACCGGATTTGACGGCGGAGAAATTCATTGCGCATCCGTTCAGTGCGGCGCCGGGGGCGCGTCTGTATCGCACGGGTGATCGCGCACGCTACCTAGCGGACGGGAACCTGGAGTTTATAGGGCGTGTTGATCACCAGGTGAAGCTGCGCGGGTTCCGGATCGAGCTGGGCGAGATTGAAGCGGTGCTACTGAGTCAGCCCGGGGTGCGCCAGGTGGTGGTGTTGCTGCGTGAGGACCGACCGGGGGATAAACGGCTGGTGGCGTATGTGGTGGGGCAAAACCTCGATACTGCGCTGCTGCGCGCGCAGCTCAAACAGACCTTGCCGGAATATATGATGCCGTCGGCGTGGGTGGTGCTGGGGTTTTTGCCGTTGACGGCCAACGGCAAGGTCGACCGCGCGGCACTGCTGCCGCCGGATAGCTCTGTCCTCGCGAGCGGCGCGGGTGGCAGCCCGCCACGCGATGTACTAGAGCGACATCTGGTTGGAATCTGGGAATCGCTTTTCGATCGCGCCGGGATCCATATCGATCAGGATTTCTTAGCACTGGGCGGCCACTCATTACTGGCGTTGCGCCTTGTGGGTGCCATCGCGAATACGTTCGGTACCCGCTTGCCGCTGGATACCCTATGGTTCCGAGGTAGCACGATCCGCGGCATCGCTGAGCTGCTGCGGGGACAGACTGGGTGCTCGCCTTGGCCCATGCTTATGCCGATCAAGCCCGGCCGCAGTAAGCCGGCCTTGTTCTGTGTACACACCATTGGTGGCAATCTCTTTCACTACTTCGATCTGGCCAAAGCGCTTAGCGTCGCGCAGCCAGTGATGGGCCTGCAGGCACGTGGTGTTGACGGCATCGAAACACCGCGCAGTAAGGTCGCGGATATCGCGGCGGATTGCATCGCGGCAATGCGCGCGATGCAGCCGCACGGCCCCTACCATCTCGCTGGCTTTTCCAGCGGCGGCATTGTCGCCTTCGAAATGGCACAGCAGCTACTCGCGGGCGGCGAGTCCGTCGGGTTGCTGGCCCTGCTCGATACCTATGCGCCTGGGGTGTACCGGCGCGCGCCCAGTGGCCGGCTGCTTGACCGTTTGGCGCGCGCGGTGCGCCCGTACATGAATCGTATGCGATTGGCACACGCGGTCCACCGGCTGGTCGGAGCAATACCGCGGCACGGGTTTCCAGACCTCGGATCTGCCCATTGGTGGGCGCATTGGGGGTACCGGCCGTCGGCATATCCGGGACAGGTCGATCTCTACCTCGCCGAGGAATCGCGCAGCGAAGCCAGCGAACCCTGTCTCGGCTGGACTAGGCTCGCAGCCGGTGGTCTCGAGATCCATCAAATCCCTGGCAGTCACGGTTTGATGCTCAAGCCACCCTTGGTGCAGATCCTGGCCGAATCTCTGCAACGGCGACTCGACGAGGTCGTGATCGTCAGGGTATGAGGACGGTTTGTCCGATGGACTGGCGCACCCCACCGCAGGCGCTCGCGATTGCGGACGATGAGATTCATCTGTGGGTGGCGATACTGGGTGAAGCCCCACCGGGCGATGCGTTGGTGTCGTCCCTTGCGCAAGGCGAGCTCGCACGCGCACAACGGCTGCTGCGCCGCCCGGACCGGGAGCTTTTCATTTTGGCGCACGCGATGCTGCGCGATGTCCTGGCTCGCTATCTGCGCATCACGCCGGGGGCCATCATGCTGAGCAGCGGGGCGCAGGGCAAACCACGCCTGGCCGAACTTCACCATTCGAAATTGCGCTTCAATCTCGCGCATTCCGGCCAAGCAGTCCTGTGCGGAGTTGCGCAGGGACGCGAGATTGGCGTGGATATCGAAGCCGCCGTGCCGCGCGAGGATTTGCGGAGTATCGCTGCGCATTTTTTTGCGCCCGACGAATGCGCGGCGCTTGCCGTGCGCACACTCAGTGAGCAGGCAGAGTTTTTTTATTTGCTGTGGACACGTAAGGAAGCCTATGTCAAAGCCCGGGGCACCGGACTCAATTTACCGTTGCACGAATTCAGTGTGCTGCCCGCCATGGGCGTGCCCTCGGACGCGGTCATTCGCTGTTTGGACACTGCTGCGCAGACAGACTGGTATTGTAGCGATTTGCCGGCACCGCAAGGTTACGCAGCTGCGACCGTAGTTGCGGGATCAGGCTGCAACCTTTCCCGCTGGTGGTGGCCGGGAATGCTTTCGACCTAGTTCACTTTAAAGTCACCTCAATGTAAGGAGCAAACGATGAGCGATAATCCTCGGTTCGACAAAGGCGTCGAAGTCATGACCCAGCTGTTCGGTCGCGCGCCCGATGAAGCCGCCTTGCGCAGCGATTTCATGCAGATTACGGTGGCCAATGTTTTCGGCGACGTGTGGAGTCGCCCTGGCCTGAAAATAGAAGAGCGCTCGATGATCACTGTCGCAGCCCTCACTGTGCTGGGGCGCGAGAATGAACTCAAGACGCATCTCCACGGCGCCAAGAATCTCGGCATTTCGCGTGAGAAGGTCGAGGAAATGATGCTGCACCTGGCACACTATGGCGGCTGGCCGACTGGGGTTGCGGGTCTGCGCAAAGTTGAAGAGGTCTACGGCGCACGCACGCTGCCAGAACCGGCAAAGGAATAGCGCTAGCGAAGCGACCTCGATTTTCTAGTGAATTTCAGATCCGGCGACGCCTCTACAGCCATTTGCCATCTGGCTGTAGAGCATTGGAATAGCGCCTCAGGGGCGGTCCGCCGGTCGCTTCTGGAGCGGCGGCAGTGTGACACCCGCGGCGGCTTCGAGCACCTTGACCGTCGCGAAAAAATCCTCCGCCCCCAGCCCGTCGGCGAGCGCGCGCTGATACACGCCGGATGCCGCAGTGGTCATCGGCATCTGCGCACCCACGGCGTCTGCGGAGGCCAGTGCCACTTCGATGTCCTTGGCCGCGATGGCAAGTGCGAAAACGTCCATATCGAATTTCCGCGACAGCACGAGCGGCGCGCGCGCCAATAGCGATCCTGCAGAACTTACCTTCAGCACCTCGAGTATCGCATTTGGATCCATTCCAGCTTTTGCGCCCATCACGAAGCCCTCCTGAATGAGCACGCTCGCGGACAGGAAAATCTGATTGTTGACGAGCTTGGTTAAGGTCCCTGCGCCCGCTGGGCCCATGTAGAAGAGGTGTTCGCCGAAGCACTCGAGCAGGTGACGCGTCGCGTCGAATGCCGCCCGATCACCCCCCACCATGACGGCCAGTGTCCCGCCACGTGCGGCGATCTTGCCACCGGAAACCGGCGCATCCAGGTACTGAATACCCTTACTTCGCGCCGCTTCGGCCAGCTGTCGGTTGAGTGCGATGGAATTCGTCGACAGATCAATAATCGTGGACAGCGCCTCTGCATGTGCCAGGAGTCCGTTCTCGCCGAGCACCACGTCGTGGATTTGTGGGGGCCCTGGCAGGGAAAGAAAAACTGTCGTACACGTGTGTGCGATTTCCGCAAGCGAGGCCGCGCGGTGTGCGCCTTTGGCTTCGTGCGGGCGGGTCGCTTCGCGGTTGAGATCGAATACCCGCAATGGGTGGGCGCGGTCGATCAAGCGTGCGGCAATGGGTCCGCCGATAGTGCCCGTGCCGATGAAACCAATCTCGATCATGTGTTTGTACTCCACGTGTCCATTATTCGAGCACGAATCCGGCATAGCCCTGCGCCGCGACTTCATCGCACTTTGCGCGATACCTGGGTAAGCCACCTCCATACGCAAGAAACGTACGCTTTTTGCCCGGGATATTGGCGCCCATGAACCATGAATCTGCGGTCGTGAAGAGTGTATTGGAAACGACTTCTTCGCAATGTTGACGCCAATGCTCTTCTGCCTCGTCGGTCGCGCGGATGAGCTGTAGGTGGTGGTCGCGTAGGTAGCGAATGCAGTCCGTGACCCACTCGACATTCTGTTCGATGCAACGCGGCACGTTGCAAAAATTCGCTGCGTTATGCGGACCAACTACCGTGAACAGATTCGGGAAACCCGCTACCTGCAAACCAAGGTAAGTTCGCGGCCCGTCGCGCCATTTGTCTTTGAGCCGCTGTCCGCCTTCGCCGCGGATATCGATCCGCGTCAAGGCGCCGGTCACAGCATCGAAGCCCGTCGCGAAGATGAGCACATCGAATGCGTATTCGGCGTCCTGGGTTTTAATTCCCTCGGACGTAATGCGCTCAATCGGTGCCTCGCGGAGGTCGACCAGTCGAACATTGGGCTGGTTGTACGCCTCGTAGTATCCGCTTTCGAGCGGCACGCGCTTGGTGCCGAAGCAGTGATCACGCGGGGTGAGCATTTCGGCAATTTTGGGGTCCTTGACCCGCTCGAGAATCTTCTTGCGAACGAATTCTGCAATCGTCGCATTGGCCTTTTCGTCCGTCATGATGTCGTGAAAATTGCCGAGCCAGAAGCCGAAACCCGGTTCATGCCAGAGTGTCTCAAAGATCGTTTCACGTGCTTCTGGGCTCACATCGAAAACCGATCGAGGGTCGAAATCATGAATGAACGCGCCATAAGATTTTCGGCACTTCTCGAACATCTCGCCGTAACGGGCCTTCAGGTCGCCTTGCTCCTCCGGCCTGATCGGCGAATTGTTCAGCGGCACGCAGTAGTTGGGTGTGCGTTGGAACACGGTCAAGTGACCCACATTCTTGGCGACTTCGGTAATTAGCTGAACTGCCGTGGCGCCGGTCCCGATCACGCCCACCCTTTTATCGCTGAGGTCCACGGGAACATGCGGCCAGTTTGCAGTGTGCCAGCACCTGCCATTGAAGTCGTCGAGGCCCGGAATGTCTGGCGTGTACGGTGCGGAGAGAACGCCTACCGCCGTAATTAAAAAATTTGCACGTGCGCGCTCGCCGGTCTCCGTCGTGATCTCCCAGCAGCGCGGCCCTTCCTGGTAGATAGCACTCGCAATGCGTGAGTTGAAATGAATGTCGCGTCGCAGATCGAATTTATCCGCGACGAACTCCAGATACCGCAAGGTCTCGGGTTGTGCCGCAAAGTGCTCCACCCATGCCCATTCCTCGAGTAGAGCCTGCGAGAATGAATAACCATAGGTGTAGCTTTCGGAATCGAAACGCGCGCCGGGATATCGATTCCAATACCACGTGCCGCCCACGCCAGTGCCCGCCTCGTACACTCGCACGGTGAGTCCGAGCTCGCGCAGGCGGTAGAGTTGGTACAGCCCTGAGATTCCCGCGCCGATGATGATGGCATCGAAGCTCTCGACGGGCGTAGTGGGGGAGGTGGGGTGTGCCATTCCAGTGGAGGACATGCTTAATTCCTTCAAACGATGCAAGATCGAGCGACGTGCCGGAAGTTCGCGGCCAGTATACGGTTTCAGCTAGGCTAGAACCGAGCCGAGTGTGATGCTTGAATGATGTACGGTGGCCTCGCGACGTCGCTTGCGCGCGCAATGAACCACCGCGTGACCACACTGGTAGGCCCAACCGTTTCGTCGATCGCCCTCCTGAAGGATGCCAATGATGAAAGTTCCAATCCTCGATCTCTCAGACAGTAGAAGCTTCGCGCAGGGCTTTCCGCATGAATTTTTTACCTGGCTACGGGCGCATGAGCCCCTTTACTGGCACCCACCGACTGAGATCACGCCGGATGGAGAAGGCTTCTGGGTGTTCAGCCGCTACGCAGACGTGGACCAGGTCATCATGGATCCCGAGTCGTACTCGTCTGACAAGGGCGGCGCTCGTACCGCCGGAGGGACGACGATTAAGGACGAGCTGTCGGCCGGAAAGGTGATGAATCAAACGGATGATCCCTTGCATCGCCGATTGCGAGCGATCGTCAATGAAGGATTCACAGTCAAGGCCATTTCGGCGCTGGAAGGCGAGTTGCGTGCGCGCACCCGAAGCCTGTTAGCAGGCATCCAGTCGGGGGAGCATTTGGACTTCGCGCAGCGCGTCTCGCGTGAGATTCCCACGCAAGCGATTTGTATCGTGCTGGGCGTGCCTGAAGAAGATCGACTGATGCTCACGGATTGGGTGGACCACGGCATTGAAGCGCCATCTGATGCGGTTATCGCTGAGGAATATGTCCGTAAAATACGGCGCTATGCGCAGGGGTTGATCGAGCGCAAGCGCGCAAACCGCCAAGGCGATATCTTTTCAACGATCGTGCACGCTCGGTTCGAGGCGGATGGCTCGACCTTATCGGACCACGAACTGCGCTCGTTTTTTGGATTGCTGTTCCCCGCCGGCGCGGAAACCACGACGCGTTCGATCAGCGGTGGCATGCTCGCGCTCATTGAACGGCCCGACGCTTGGCGGCAGCTGCGTGCCGAACCGGCGATACTCAAGACCGCAGTCGAGGAAATCGTGCGCTGGACCACGCCCTCCTGCTACAAGCGCCGTACCGCGACCCG
>JAYTEX010000127.1:0-4104 GCA_043734785.1 Pseudomonadota bacterium
CCGCATGCCGAAGCCGGCGAGGTTCAGCATGTGCAGCATCTTGGGCATGTAGCTTTGCCGGATCAGCGCCGAATCGGGCTGAAACAGCAAGTGGTCCAGTAACACCGGTTGGCCTAGGTAGAGTAGCGCGCGGCACATGCGGATTTTATATCACTGTGTGGCGCGCTCACTATTTCCATCCAGGCGTGCGCAAAGCGATGCCGACAGATCCGGCTCATCACGCGAGGGCGCAAAATCAGCTTCGCGCCTTCGGTGTGCTCGTGTCTTTGTCTTTGTCTTTGTCTTTGCTCGCACTGCCGGCACCAGACGCCGCGCGCATAAAGGACTGGAACGTCTCGAGCCCTTGCGCACCCCAGGGCACCCAGTTCTTCAAAAGCTGCTGCGGATCCGTCATCGTAAGTGCTTGCATGACCCGCCGCTGGATCTCCGCCATGACTTCGGCCTGGAGGGGTTCCACATCCGGCAGGCCCATG
Organism: Pseudomonadota bacterium; assembly: GCA_043734785.1. Lineage (GTDB taxonomy): Bacteria > Pseudomonadota > Gammaproteobacteria > CAIKBL01. The sequence continues at coordinate 474 of JAYTEX010000127.1, forward strand.
AACGCCCGCGTTTCGGCGGGGGTACAATCGATTTCAATCGTGATTTTCATTGCTTAAACCTGCCGCTTTAGTTTGCCTTGGTTCAGTCGCGAGGCTTAAGCATCGCGCTCGAGAATAATGTCCTTGTAGCTGCCACCGGCCGGAATCATCGGGTAGACGTTCTGCTCGCGATCGACGATCACATCGACCAGATACGGCTGCTCGGGATCGGCCAGCATGCGCGTATAGGCTGCCGCGAGTTCTTCACGCGTGGTCACCCGCTCGGCCGGCACGCGATAGCCAGCGGCGATGGTGACAAAGTCTGGGTAGATGTCTTGGTCGCCGGCGCGTTTCACCGCCATCGGATCGCCCAGCGAGGAGCCTGAGCGGTGTCCAGCGTAGATCATGTCCTGCCACTGACGCACCATGCCGAGCCACTGATTGTTGATGCACACGATCTTCACGCCGATGCCATAGCGGTGGCAGGTGGACAGTTCATGGATGCTCATATTGAGACTGCCATCGCCATCGATATCGATGACCATGCGTTCAGGGCAGCCAACCTTGGCGCCGATAGCCGCCGGTAGGCCGTAGCCCATGGTGCCGAAGCCCGAACTCGACAGGAACGAACGGCGACGGTTGACCGCATAGTGCTGCATGGCCCACATCTGGTGCTGACCAACGCCGACCGTGATCAGTGCCTCGCCGCCGGTCATCTCGGACAACAGGGCGATCGCGGCCGGTCCGCCGAGCGTCGGACGTGCGCGCACGCTGAGGGGTTGCGCCCGCTGCAGCGCCGCGAGTCGAGTGCGCCAAGCGGCGTAATTTCCGGGTGACACCGCAGCGATTAACTGCGGGAGCGCGAGGCCTAGATCGGCGCCGATGCCGAGCGTGACCACTTTGTTTTTGTCGAGCTCGTGGCGATCGATGTCGATATGAATGATCTGACCATGCTTGATGAACTCCTTAACATTCCCTGTCACGCGATCATCAAAACGCACGCCAAGGGCGATCACGAGATCGGCCTCGTTGACCGCGACATTGGCGGTATAACTGCCATGCATGCCGAGCACATGCAACCACAGGGGATGCTGTGCCGGCACCGCGCCGAGGCCCATGATGGTGGTCGTGACCGGGCAGCCAAGCTTTTCGGCCAGCGCCACCAGCAGCGTTTCCGTGCCGCTCGAGACGATACCGCCGCCCGCGTAGATCACCGGGCGTTCGGCTTCCGCGATCATGCGCACACACTGTTTCAGCTGCGACTCAGGGATCGCACTGGCGAGCGTCTCAGGCAGATCAATCACCGCTGGAATACGCGGCGCGACGTAACGGCCATCCGGATCGCGCGGGAAATGCTGCTGGATGTCCTTCGGGAGATCGATCAGGACCGGGCCGGGGCGGTTCGCGGCCGCCAGCGCAAAACCGGTGCGCACCGCGTGCGGAATATCCGCGACAGCCTTAACCAGGATGCTGGTTTTGGTGATCGGGCCTGTGATGCCGACGATATCGGCTTCCTGAAACGCGTTTTTGCCGAGTAGGTAACTCGGCACATTGCCCGTGATCGCGACCACCGGCGTCGAGTCGCTTTTCGCATCGGCCAGCCCGGTCACGAGATTACAAGCGCCAGGGCCCGAGGTTGCGAGGCATACCCCAATGCGCCCGGTCGCACGTGCATAGCCTTGGGCGGCGTGCACCGCGCCCTGCTCATGTTCGGTGCGGTAGCAGCGAATGTTGAATTCATCGAGCACATCGAAGATTTCGAGGTTGGCGCCGCCCGGATAACCGAACAGACAATCAACCCCTTCGGCGCGCAGCGCGGCCGCCAGGATCTGGGCCCCGCGTTTCGCGTGCGCGCGATCCTCCGTGCGAATCGCGGATAACGGTCCGCCAGATACCGAGGCCATATCGCCATAGGTGATGTTGTCGACTGCAGGCCGGGGTGGGTCTTGTGTCATGACGCCCTCTGATGACCGGCGCCGCAGCGCCGCACGGTTGAACGCGAGCGTGGGACGCATCGATGATGCGGTCATCTACGCGAACGTAAATCGCCCGAATGAGCGCGCAGTATGCCAAGATATTGGCCGTTCCGTCATTCTCCGTCGCGCCCATCTTGCGGAGACTGGGCGGAGACTGTGCGGTGACTGATAGGCCCACAGTCCATTCAACGGCGCGGCAGCAGAACAACGCCAATTGGAGAACATCGATGAAATTCATATTTTTCTTCTACCCCGCAATCCCGGCCACGCTGGAGGAACGCGAAAAGCTGCGACCGATCGCAAGCCGCACCGACAAGTTTCAGCAAATGCTCGACGAGATAGTCGAGCTCTCGCAGATGGCCGAAGACCTCGGCTTCACGGCCGTGACATACCCCGAGCATCATTTGCATACCGAGGGCGGGGAAATGGGCAGCCTGCCACTGCTCACCCAGCATGTGCTCGCCAACACCAAGAAAATCAAGGCAGGCCCGATCGGCTATGTCTTGGCGGGCTGGGACCCGTTGCGTCTGGCGCTCGAAATCGCGTGGCTGGATCAGATCACCAAGGGCCGGACGATCGTCGGCTTTGCGCGCGGCTATCAGGCGCGCTGGCTGAACCAAATGGCCCAGCACCTGCACGTGGGTGCCGCGGCGATGAATACCAAGGACACTCAGCCGACGAATGATGCGGTGAACCGCGAGGCGTTTCAGGAAGTTTTCGAGATCATCAAACTCGCATGGAAAGAAGGCGGCTTTCGCTACAAAGGCAAGTACTACGAGTATCCCTACCCCTATGAGACCGGTACGCCGTGGCCCGCCCATAACTGGACCCGCAAATATGGCTCACCGGGCGAAGTCGATGATGCCGGCAATATCCAGCTCATCGATGTCGTGCCGAAGCCCTACCAGAAGCCGCATCCGCCGCTGTTCCAGGCTTTCTCACAAAGCGAGAGCACGATCCGCTGGGCCGCGAAGGAGGGCTCGATCCCGACGGTGCTCACCTCTGACCCGGTGATCCTGCGGCGATTTGCCGAAATTCACGTCGAGGAAGCGAAACTGCACGGCCGCAATCTCGCGCTAGGTGAAAATTTCGGCGTATTCCGTGGGGTGTACATGGCGGATACCCGGCAACAGGCGCGGGATCTGGCGATCAAGGGTCTGATGGGCACGGGCTGGCCGGGCTGGGCACACGACTTCGGGTTCACCGATGCGTTCCGTCTGCCCGAAGACGACATCAAGTATCCGAATCAGCCACTCCCGGTGTCGGAAGCCACCATGGAGCGTTTCGAGAAAGCGCATTTCTGCCTGGTCGGCAACGCAAGCGATGTGCGCAAGGAAATGGATCTGCTGGTAGAAACCGCGAACCCTGAATGGTTCATCTGGCAGTCCGATCAGGGCTACCTGCCGCTGGATGACATGAAACGCATGTTGGAGCGTTTCGGTCGCGAGGTCATGCCGCATTATATGTAATTGAGTATCCCGTCATCCCGGGCGGCGCGGCGGCAGCGGCGTAGGCCCGGGATCCATCGGCAGTTGAGTGCGCGTATGGATTTCAGATCATCGCTGCGCGATTTCTGGAATGCCGGGGTTTAGCGCACCCCGCCCGTTAGCTGCCAGTGGCCAAGCTTGAAAATCAAGCACCGCGCGCATTGCTGAAGCATGCTGCTGTGGACACTA
>JAYTEX010000128.1:0-10658 GCA_043734785.1 Pseudomonadota bacterium
CGAATCAAAGAGCAACTGACACGCGCTCGCTCCATCGTTGCCTGGCAGGATTTCGTAACGGCGCTCAAATCTTCGGCAAAAATAGAAACCCACCCCGAAAAGCTCTAGCGCTAGAAGCCGTTGACTTAGTGAATCGCCGCGGCAGATTCCTAAGTCTGCAACCGCTAGAGCAACCCCGCCATGCCCATGATGCTATAGCCGCAATCCACATAGGTTATCTCACCGGTCACCGCCGAGGCCATATCTGAACACAAGAACGCGGCGACATTGCCGACTTCCTCTATCGTCACGTTGCGACGTAACGGGGCGGCCTTTTCCACATGTTCGAGAAATTTCCGCATGTCCTTGATGCCCGAAGCCGCCAATGTCCGAATCGGACCGGCCGAAATTGCGTTTACGCGAATACCTTCAGGACCCAGGCTTTCAGCCATATAGCGGACATTCGCTTCGAGGCTCGCTTTGGCGAGACCCATCACGTTGTAACTGGGCATCGTGCGGACTGCGCCCAGATAACTCAGGGTTAGCATTGCACCTTTACGACCTTGCATCAGACGTCGCGCCGCATTGCCGAGAGCTGAGAAACTATAGGAACTCACTTCGTGGGCGATTCGAAACCCTTCGCGGGAAACCGATTCTAGGTACTCCCCTTGCAGTGATTCGCGCGGTGCGTAGGCGACAGAGTGCACGAGAATATCGAGATGATCCCAGTAATCGTCCAGCAGATTGAATACGTTCTGGATTTCTTCGTCATTCTGGACTTCACACGGCAAGGCTATCTCGGAGCCGCATTCGGCAGCGAAATCTTCTACACGGGAGCGTAGACGTTCGTTCTGGTAAGTGAATGCGAGTTCCGCACCTTCGCGGCGCATCGCCTGCGCAATGCCCCAGGCGATCGATTTGTTGCTCGCCACCCCTACGATGAGAGCTTTCTTCCCCTCCAGTATTCCCATGATGCGCGCGCTCCAATCTCGTGGGTTAAATGCGTGTCTTCACCTGCTATTGCTGACAGGCGGACAAAGTGTACAGTGCTGCGCGGTATTCTGTCCTGCAGCGGGCTAGGGCGTGTCCCCGCGCGCCCAACCTCGTGTGCGAGCCCATCAATCTAAGGAAGGCGAAAACGCATTGAGAACGGGAATCTGGGCTCGCTTCGCATGTGGTATCCGGGCGCTCGGGTGTGTCTTTTGGGTGTGCGGTGTGGCGCAAAATGTTGGTGCGGCCGAGCCATGGAACGCACCGTATCCAGCGACCGATCGCGCGCGTTCGATATTTTTTACGACTTTCCGAGAGCGGCCCAAGCATCTCGATCCTGTTTCCTCCTATAGCGAGAATGAAGCGCTGTTCACCGGCCAGATATACGAACCACCACTGCAGTACCACTTTCTTAAAAGGCCATACGTTCTCGTACCGTTGACGGTGGAGTCGGTTCCCACCGCAACCTATTTTGACGCCGAGGGACGAAGGCTGCCGATGGATGCGCCAGACGCCACGATATCCAGCACGGTCTATCGGCTTACGGTGCGCCCCGGGATTCGCTATGCGCCACATCCTGCACTGGCTCGCGATAGGCACGGGCACTTTCTCTACCACACTTTGGGCAGTGAAGAGATCCGAAAAATCTCGACCTTAGAAGATTTTCCCGAAGCGGGCACACGCGAATTAATCGCGGAAGATTACGTTTATCAAATTAAGCGTCTCGCACTTCCGCAACTACACTCGCCGATCCTGGGCTTTATGAGTCGATACATTCGCGACCTGGAAGCGCTAGCCCAGCGCTTGAGCGCTGTTCAAGGCATGAATGATGCGTACATCGATCTGCGTTCCTTCGACCTGACTGGGGCCAAGGTGATCGACCGCTACACTTTTGAGATCACACTGACCCAGAAGTATCCGCAATTCGTTTATTGGCTGGCGATGCCGTTCTTTGCGCCAGTCCCATGGGAGGCGGACGCCTTTTATTTTCAAGCGGGGATGAACGCGCGGAATCTCTCGCTCGATTGGCATCCGCTCGGCACGGGTCCCTATATGCTCCGGGAGAACAATCCGAACAGACGGATGACGTTGGTGCGCAATCCGAATTTTCACCATGAAGTATTTCCGACAGAGGGGGAGGGCAGCGACGCAGCCCTTGGCCTTCTGGCGGATGCTGGCGCGCGCCTGCCATTCATGGACGAGATCCGCTTCGTGCTTGAAAAAGAAGAGATCCCCGCCTGGAACAAGTTCCTACAAGGCTATTACGACAGCTCCGCGATCGCGCCCGATGGCTTTGATCAGGCTGTACGCTTCACGACCTCTGGCGAGCCAGAGGTCACGCCCTTGATGGCGGAAAGAAATATCCGGCTTACAGTGGCGACCCAGATGTCGATCAGCTATATCGGCTTCAATATGCTGGACCCCATGATTGGGGGCAGCAGCGAACGCGCGCGCCTGCTGCGTCGTGCACTTGCGATCGCTATTGATGTCGAGGAGATGATTTCAATCTTTGGGAATGGCCGTGGCATCCCGGCCCACGGCCCGCTGCCGCCTGGCATCTTTGGTTATCGCGACGGGCGGCGCGGGATCAACCCGATCGTCTACGAATGGCGCAATAATCGACCCCAGCGCAGAAAGCTCGACGAAGCACGCTCGATCATGCAACAAGCCGGTTACACCAACGGAATCGATGCCGCGACCGGCGCGCCGCTGGTGTTGTACCTCGATGCGACCACTACCGGTCCGGACTCAAAATCGTTGTTCAAGTGGTATCGCAAGCAGTTTTCGAAGCTGGGAATCGATTTGGTCATCCGCACGACAGATTACAATCGGTTCCAGGACAAGATGCAGAAAGGTCAGGCGCAGATTTTCAGCTGGGGATGGAACGCGGATTATCCCGACCCCGAGAATTTTCTGTTTCTGCTTTATGGCCCGAATGGCAAGGCCAACTTCAATGGAGAAAATGCCGCCAATTACGCCAACCCAGCGTTTGACGCGTTGTTCCGGCAGATGCGCAGCCTGCCCAATGGCGCGCAACGGCAACAGAGCGTCGACGCGATGATGGATCTTGTGCGAAGTGATGGTCCGTGGCTATGGGGTTTCCATCCGCAAGCCTATTCGCTGCAGCACGCCTGGGTCCGCAACTCCAAGCCAAACCTGATGGCGCGTAATACGATGAAGTATCGGAAACTCGATCCCAATCGGCGCGTCGAGCGTCAACGCGCCTGGAATCAACCGACCCGTGGCGCCCTGATCGGCGTGCTCCTGGTCGTGCTCGCAAGCGCAATTCCCGCCGTGATCGGCCAGCGTCGTCGTCGGCGCGCCGCCGCACTGTGACCGCGTACTTGATACGTCGAGTGCTCTATGCATTGCCGATCTTGTTCGGCATCAACGTCCTGACTTTCGTGTTGTTTTTCGTGGTCAATTCGCCCGATAACATGGCCCGCATGCATCTGGGCGAGCGTCACGTCACCCAAGATTCCGTCGAGCGATGGAAGCGAGCGCACGGCTATGATCTGCCAGTGTTGTGGAATAAGGCCGCGGTGGGTGCCGAGAAACTTTCCCACACTATCTTCTATCGGAATTCGCTAAGATTATTTACCCTGGATTTCGGGCAATCAGATGGTGGACGGGACATCGGATACGACATTCGACAGCGCATGCTGCCCAGTCTTGCCATCGCGATTCCAGTTCTGCTCCTAGAACTCGCGCTCGCCATTTCAATGGGTTTGCTCGTGGCGCTCGTTCGCGGATCGTACTTCGATCGGTGGGTGATGTTTGGCTGTGTGGTGGCGATGTCTATCTCCAGCCTTTTTTTCATCATTGCCGGCCAATACCTGATCGCCAAGTTGCTACGTCTGAGCCCCGTTTCGGGCTTTGACGACGGCTTCGCAGCGTTGAAGTTCCTGGTGTTGCCGGTCTTGGTACAGGTGGCTGCAGGGCTCGGCGCGAGCGTGCGTTGGAATCGGACGGTGTTTCTGGAGGAGGTCTCCAAAGACTATGTCAGAACCGCATGGGCCAAGGGCTTAACCGAATTCCAGGTGCTGTCGCGTCACGTTTTGCGCAATGCCTTGCTCCCGTTGTTAACCGCCATTGTGGTCACGTTGCCGAGTCTTTTTCTCGGCAGCTTAATCACTGAGTCATTCTTTGCAATCCCAGGCCTGGGCAGTTACACCATCGATGCGATCCAGAATCAGGATTTCGCCATCGTGAGGGCCATGGTTTTCCTCGGCTCCTTGCTCTACATCATCGGCTTGATGCTGACCGATATCTCTTATGCGTGGGCCGATCCGCGCGTGCGCTTGGTGTCCTGAACTGATGAAGCTCGCGCTGATGATCACCGACGTGGCCTTTTTGAGTGCACTGGCGATCGTTGCGATCTATTTCTGGTCGATCAGGCACGACGCTTTAGTCCGCCAACGCTGGGGTGCGGTACTCCGGGCGCCCATTGGGGGCAGTGCGGCACTTTTATTGATGGTGTATATCAGTATTGCCGGGCTCGATTCGTTTCGCTTCGAGGTGGGCGGTCAGACACTGACGGCACTCGACAAAGTGCTGGCACCTATCCGCGCGCAGATTGAAACCACTTACTCCGCGCCGTTGGCAACCTATGGATACGCTAAAGAAACCATCCAAGGTGCGGGCGGAGAAGTCGCCCGCACCTATCCGCGGCTGCGCTATGGTGGCAGTCATTTGCGCCAGCCAGAGCAGGAAAAATTGGCCGATCTGTGGTGGCGTGGGCTGACTGGCCTGCTGCTGGGCGCGGCCCTGTTTGGCGTACTATTCTGCAGCTTGAATGCGGCGCGCGGGCGCAGGATCCGCCTCCTGGCCCAACTCTCAGAACCGACATGGCGTGTACAGTGGCGGGTCTTAGGGCTCATCTGTGTGGCGAGTGGGATGATCTATACGCTGGCCGGTGACTACCATCTGTTAGGGACTGACAAGGTCGGCAACGACGTGCTGTATCTCACGCTGAAGAGCGTACGCACGGGTCTGGTCCTCGGCACAGTCGCGTCACTCATTGCGCTCCCGATCGCGGTGAGTCTTGGCATCGCGGCAGGTTATCTCGGCGGTTGGGTAGATGATCTGGTGCAATACCTGTACACCACGTTATCGTCGATCCCGGGCGTTTTGCTGATTGCGGCCTCGGCGCTTTCGCTTGATCTCCTGATGCAGCAGCATGCGAGTGCGTTCGACACCCTAGCTCTACGCGCGGACCTGAAGCTGCTCGCACTTTGTATGGTGCTCGGCCTGACGGGGTGGACGAGCCTGTGCCGCCTGTTGCGGGCCGAAGTGCTGAAACTGCGTACAATCGAGTTCGTTACGGCCGCGCGCGCACTGGGGTGCACGCCGCTTCAGATCCTGCATCGGCATTTACTGCCCAATACGCTTCATCTGGTCATCATCACCGCAGTGCTTAATTTCAGTGGTCTCGTACTCACGGAAGCGGTGCTCACCTACATCGATATCGGCGTTGATCCGAGCATGGAAAGCTGGGGCAATATGATCAATGGTGCACGTCTGGAGCTGGCGCGCGAGCCGGTCGTGTGGTGGTCGTTGGTGGCTGCCTTGTTCGGTATGTTCGGCTTAGTGTTGGCGGCCAATCTGTTCGCGGATGCGGTACGCGATGCGTTTGATCCACGGCTTCGCGGTGTGCTGGTCGCAGCCCCACGCTAGCTGCACATGTCCTTATTAGAGATTCACAAACTGGTGATCGAGGTGGGCGAGGCGTCGCAGGCGACCCAGGTGGTGGCGGGTATCGATCTGCGGGTGGACAAAGGCAGCACCACCGTGCTGGTCGGCGAGTCAGGGAGCGGGAAATCGATGACCGCGCTCGGCGTAGTGCGTCTTCTGCCTGCGGCTGCCCGTGTCACGCGTGGCGAGATAATACTCGACGGTCGTGATCTGTTGCGCTTGCCTGAACATCAGATGTGCGATGTGCGCGGGGCGCGGATCGGGTTCGTTTTTCAGGAGCCGCAGTCTGCGCTTAATCCGGTGATGAAGATTGGCGAGCAGATCGGGGAAGTCCTGTCGCGACATCTTGGCCTGCGTGGACGGCCACGTCGCGAGCGGGTCGCAGAGTTGCTCGCGGCAGTCGGTATTCACGATCCACGGCAGCGCATGGAGGAATATCCGCACCAATTTTCAGGCGGCATGAAGCAGCGCGTGATGCTGGCAATCGCGTTGGCGGGTGAGCCCGATCTGCTGATAGCCGATGAACCTACCACCGCGTTGGACGTCTCTACCCAGGCCCAGATCCTGAAACTGTTACAGCGTGAACAGCAACAGCGCGGCATGGGAATGCTCTTCATCACCCATGATCTCGCGGTGGCGCATCAGGTCGCAGATACGCTGGCAGTGATGAAGGCGGGAATACTGGTGGAAGAGGGGCCGCGCGAACGACTTTTCTCTCAGCCGTTACATGCTTACACCCAGCATCTACTGGCAGTGTCGCCCCGCATCGATCCCACAGTCGGTCCCAAACCGATCGCGACCGTGGCGACCGTGAGTTCCCCGCCCTTGCTGGAAATTAAAGGTCTTTGCGTCCAGTTCCCGATCCGACGGGGACTTTTCAAACGTGTGGTGGCGCAATTCGCCGCCGTTAAGGACATCAATCTAACGGTGCATGCCGGAGAAACAGTGGCTGTGGTCGGGGAATCAGGCTCTGGAAAGACGAGCCTCGGACGCGGCGTGCTGCGTCTCCTGGATGTCGCTGCCGGTACCGTGTGCTTTCAGGGGCAGGACCTTTTTAAACTCGACCGCGAGCATATGCGCCGCGCCCGCCGGGATCTCCAGATTGTGTTTCAGGATCCCTTCGCCTCGATGAATCCACGGCTGACAGTTCAACAGATCATCGACGAGGGCATGGTCTCGCAAGGACTCGGCGGCTCGTCTCGGGAGCGGCTCCGTCGGATCGAAAAATTGCTCTCGCAGGTTGGCCTTGACCCAATGTCCATTAGTCGTTTCCCGCATGAATTTTCTGGCGGACAGCGTCAACGTATCTGCATCGCGAGGGCGCTGGCGGTCGAGCCGAAACTGCTGGTCTGTGACGAGCCGACGAGCGCGCTCGATGTCTCAGTCCAGGCACAGATCCTGGATTTGCTGAAATCACTGCAAGATGAGATGGGTCTCGCCTACCTGTTTATTACACACAATCTAGGGGTGGTCGCCCAGATTGCGCATCGTGTGGTGGTGATGCATCAAGGCAGTATCGTCGAAGCAGGGACTACCCAAGAGGTGTTGTTCGCGCCCACCCATGCCTATACCCAAGGCTTGCTGGCTGCGGTTCCGCGCCTACCCTGATGCAGGCTTTCGTCAAACCAGAATTTAGTGAAGACCTGCGCGCGCTGATTCGCGTAGGGTGGCCGCTCATCCTGAATAATCTCTTCAGCATCGGCGTCAATGTGGCGGATACGCTCATGGTAGGCCGGCTCGGCGCGACGCAACTCGCCGCGCTGTCGATCGGCTCGAGCTTATGGATCGGGATTTTCCTGGGTGGCCTAGGCATTTTGATGGCGCTCGGCCCCACCGTTGCGCAGCATTTTGGCGCGGGTCGCGAGACGGATATCGGCCACGATACAGGTCAGGCCATCTGGCTTGCGCTCGCGATCTCCTGCGTGGTGATTGTCGCCATGCACGCGGTAGACCCATTGCTGGGCTGGTTGAAGATCGATCCGGAAGTTCGGTTGCTGGCGGTCACTTATCTGCAAGCGCTGGCGTACGGGGTTCCGGGCGTGTATCTCTATCACGTACTGCGGCAGATGAATGAGGGGATCGGCAGAACGGTGCCGATCATGGTGGTGACGGGCATCGCGCTCGTCATCAACGTGGTTTTGAGCTATTGCTTCATCTTCGGTAAGCACGGTGCGCCTGGCCTGGGTGTGATCGGGAGTGCGGTGGGAAGCAGCATGAGTTTTTGGTGTCTGTTCGCGATGCTCGCCCTGTATATGTGGTGGCATCCGTACTACGCGCGGTTTCATTTCTGGACTGACGTCGCCATACCGGATCGCAAATCGATTAGACGCTTGTTAAGTTTGGGCGGACCAATTGGCCTGTCACTGATGATGCAGGCCGGATTATTCACGGGCCTCGCACTGATGATGGGGTCCCTGGGATCGACATACGCGGCGGCGCACCAGATTTCATTGAACTACGCTGGACTGGTTTTTATGGTGCCCCTGGGGCTGGCGTTTGCGACCGCCGTGCTGGTTGGCCAGGCGATCGGTCGCGCAGCGCCGCGCGAAGCGAGACGGATTGGCATGGTCGGTATCGGCGTCTGCTTGGTACTTGCGACGACGGTGGGTGTCGTCACCTATTTCTGCGCACCGCTGATTGCGCGGGTTTACACGCACGATCCGGCGGTGGTAGCGCTCGCGAGTTCGCTGTTGACCATTTCCGCTCTTCTGCAGATTGGGGACGGCACGCAGAGCGCGGCGGCGGGTGCGCTGCGTGGCTTGAAGGACACGCGCGTGCCCATGCTTATCAACGGGGGAATCTACTGGGGCATCGGCTTCACGACCGCCTACGGTCTTGGCGTCGTGCTGAATTGGCAGGCGCAAGGGATCTGGTGCGCACTGGCACTCGCATTATGGGTCGCCGCAGTCACATTGACCTTGCGGTTCCGCTACATCGTATCTTGCCATATCGCAGCGCTTGGACCGGCGGCTTAGTTCAATAATCCCTAATTCGCAACCGGCGGAGCGCTCAAGCGCCTCTCATTGCAGGCCGATGATATCGCTAGAACGAGGCCGCCATCATAGTGGCAAAGCGGTACAACACCGTTATCCCGGTGGTGGCTTACTGGGATGGCAACCTGCCCTAACGGATGCGGAGTGGGTATCGCTTCGCCTTTGCAACCAACGGACTCCCTAAATTTCGATGTCATTACTGTTCCTCATCTTGTTAGTCGACATGACAAGCAGAGAAGTGGCGCCAGAAGCGGTTGCGCTTGATCTGGATCGCATCGTAGGCCAATACGAGCAGCCGGCCTCTCGGTGCCCCGCAAGCGCCGAGAACGGGGTCGAAGCCTGCGCGCAGAACGCCACGGACCGCATGGTCATTCAAAAACTCAGCGATCAGTACGCCCGTATCGTGCTGCACAGTCATCAGGGGGGCGATCATCAGTGCCATTTGGATGGCGTAGCGAATTTGACCCGAATGGGGCTGCAGTATTGTCTGCAAGATGAGGCGGGAACCTGCGTGACCCTCACGCAGGACGCATCAAGTATCAAACTCAAAGTCACGCTAGAAGGGGATTTCCATATCCCGTTCTGCGGCAGTCGCGCCACGCTTGACGGGCTGACCTTTCGCAAGCGTTCCCGCCTGCCACTGCAGCCCTGCCAGGGGCGTCCTTAGCGCTTAGCGCGTCGGGGTAATGATAGACTTATAAATATCTGTATATCTATGGAGTTCGTGCCATGCAAGTTTCAAAATGGGGCAACAGTTTAGCGGTTCGCCTTCCCGCGATAGTGGTCGACGCACTTGGGCTGAAAGAAGGCGATCAAATCGAAATTCAGGTCGCAGACAGCCGGACTTTAGCCGTGGCCAAGGCACCTGGCACGCGCGAGCTTTTGGCGCGGCTGCGCAAATTCCGTGGCCGGTTGCCGGCGACATTCAAGTTCGATCGGCTCGAAGCGAATGAGCGCGGCTGACGCTTTTTTCGATACCAGCGTGTTGCTGAACCTAGTCGTCCCTGAAAAGTCGCTTCTATCGCAGCCAAAGCGCATGCGGGCAGCGTGTTCAAGGTAGGTTGGGGTGAGCGGTCGCGAACCCCAACATCCATTATCCGCTGAGTGCCCCCCCTGTGTCAGGCCAGTCGTCGCGAATCCGAGTATCCGCGCGAGCTGGTCTACTCACGGTTGGGCTTCGCAAGCTCACCCCAACAACCCGATCGGGTTTCGTGTCTGTGCGCGACTTTGCAAGCTTTCGCTCTGCTCAACCCCCAAATCTTGCAAAATTATCTCGCCACAATGCGAGCAGTTCCCTATTTCCACCGCGCAGAATGCTTTTTTCAGGGAAGACTACTTGCTGTCGAAGCACGCCGACAAGGCCGATCGCGTCGAAGCATTGCTGACCCAGCAGGGCACCATCAGCGTTCAGGTATTGACCGAATTCGCGGCCGTCGCCGTGCGTAAATTGAAAATGTCATTGATCGACACCTCACAGCGGCCGCTATGACATTTTTGTCATCGGGCTTAGCCACCTCGTATATTTTTTGCGAAGTGCCATCCCCAACATCATGAGTCAACTGCACATCAGGACGATAGCGTTTGGCCCTGGGACCACGATGGGGGCACCAATGTTGATCCCCGTACAAGTCGGGCAGCCCGGTGGCGGCTGATTCGAATTGCACGAACACGTCAAAGAATGTCGTCAGAATCCCGGTGCCTGAACTGTCGAAAACTGCCAATGAGAATGCATCAGGAGTGGATGACTCGATCTGCGGAGTGCCCAGGTCCACGAGAAACCGCAACGGGCCAGTACTTCCCGGCGTGAACGCCTGGATGAACTCGTTGAAGGGGTCGCTGCTATCGCTCAGCGTTACAGTGGTGAATAGATTACCGCCAATCCCGGTGCATGCCGCGCCAGTACCAGCGCTGCGCCTGCCTTTGCCGCCCCCCCCACGCTCATCGCGCCATCCTCCGCGACGCCTGACACAGGGGGCGGGCGCGCTGCGGGCGCCTCGGTAT
>JAYTEX010000129.1:0-8441 GCA_043734785.1 Pseudomonadota bacterium
CTGTGCTAAACCGGGTGGCGACGGAGCCCTCCCGGAGCAAGCGGTTAGCAGCGCGGTTCGTGGAGCTGATGTCGCATTGCCCACAGGAACGGGCGGAACGTGTAACCTAAATCTTTTCTAACTCTGAGAGAAGTGCTACAGATCACAGGGATACGTAATCTGGTGACAACCTCATTTGCATTCCTACCCCCCCAACCTGGAGACCATACGATGAAACACGTGATTGTCGTTTTGACCGAACCCACCGCAGGCCGTGAGGATGAGTACAACGATTACTATGAGAACCTGCATCTGGACGAAGTGCTCGCGACTACGGATTGGACCTCGGCCCAACGCTTTAAACTCAGTGACCAGCAGGGCACGGCCTGCCCGCTACCGTATCTAGCGTTCTACGAAGTCGAGGCGGACGATCCGAGTACCGTGCTCGAGCAGCTGAATGCGACGCGTCCACAGCGCGTCCAGAGTGATGCTTTGAATCGAAAGACGGCCGGCGCGTGGGTATTCAGCGAAATTGGACCACGGCACGTACGCAAATAAGATAACCAAATTAAAAGCAGCAATTCCGGAGCACCTAACGAGTCGACTTCAATGGTTCGCACAAAATCGAACGGCTCTAAAGATTCCGCGGCCAACCAGGGCTTCGAAGCCAAGCCATGGCTCGCCACCGAGCACGCCTGTTGGATGGGGGGCTGACTTTGGGTTTTGTTCAATCAATCGCCGCAATGACTTCGATCTCAATCAACAGCTCGGGGTGCACTAAGGCGGTCACGCCGACCATGGTGCTGGCGGGGAACGGCCCTTCGCCGAGGTACTTACGACGCACCTCGCGAACCTCGGCGGCTTTCTCTGGAGTAAGGTTGACCACATAGGTGACGAGCTTGAAAACGTCACCAAACTTCGCCCCGGCAGCGGCCAACCCGGCACTCAAGTTGGCATACACCTGCTCAGTCTGGAGGCCAAGTGAGCCCTGACCAACCAGTTCCCCGGCGGCATTGAAGGCCACCTGGCCCGCGAGATAAATCTGGCGCGCGCCACTGACCACGGCGACATGCGAATACCCGATGGGCTTGGCGAGCGAGGGCGGACTGATGAATTGTTTGGTCATGGGAGTTTTCCATTGTGCGACAGGAACGCAGAGTGTACGCGCGCGCCCTCCGTATGCCAGGACGAATACAAGGCCGAGAACCTGTTCTGGGCGCCGAAGGAAGCGCGACGGTGAATTGTGCGCGGTCCGATTCCGCGCGCGCCAGAGGCGACCGGCCTTGACCGTCTGAGGCGGGCACTAGCGGCACCGCCGGTCAAGGTTTGGCGGCCGGGTCATCGGTATGGAGGATATGTTGTATAGATCTCACGGATTTGCCGACTGTCGTGGCGCAGACCCGATCTCGCTCGATGACGAAGGGCAAGCGCTGACCCCAAAAATTCCGTGCGCGAGTTCTCCGGTCGCTGAGCATGAATCTCGCCGGAGATATCTTGCCCACCTGACACCGTTGATTCTACTGATGCCGTTCAAATTCAATGCACACGACGCCACACGACGCTCGATTTCGTCCAACAGCGCGGTTATCTTTCCTTGTAGGTTTATCGGTGTCTAAAATCGTTGTGATTGAGGGCACCGAGGTGGGAGGGACTTACTCCTTCCATCGGGCCTGCCTATACGCACGCACTTTATTGCGGGCCCGCGATCGAATCACGGCCGAGCATCCAGGTTGTCAGGCGGCAGCATGGGAAGCCTTCTGGCTTCTGACAAAAATCGTATGCGAATGAACAAGATTTTTCTAGGCGTCATTGCGGGCATGCTGGCCGCAGCTCTGACGCTGCCTGCGACATCTCAGACTCTTCAAACGCGCGAGCACACGGTGCGTGTCGTCACGGTGACGTCTGGCCTCGTCAACCCATGGTCGCTCACATTTCTGCCGGACGGTCGCATGCTGGTCACCGAGCGCGCGGGCCGGCTGCGGATGATTGCTAAGGATGGCACGCTGGAAGTCAGACCGCTCGAAGGTCTGCCGCGCGTTGACGCGCAGGGGCAGGGTGGTCTGCTTGAAGTGGCGCTGCATCCGAAGTTCGCCGACAACAACTGGATTTACCTCACCTACGCGCAACGCGATGAAGCGGGCGGTAACGGCACCGAAGTCGCGCGCGGCAAACTGACCGGAACGCCGGGCAACTACCGGCTGCTGCAGGTCGAAACGCTGTTCCGCATGCAGCCCAAATCAAATGCCGGGGAGCATTTCGGCTCGCGCATCGTGTTCGATCGCGACGGCTTGATGTATGTCACGCTGGGCGATCGCGGGGAGAAGAAGCGCGCACAGGATCTTGGCGATCTTGCCGGCAAGATTCTGCGCTTGACGGATACCGGCAAGCCGGCACCCGGTAATCCGTTTGCCGGCAATGAGAAAGCGCGCGCGGAGATTTATTCGCTCGGCAACCGCAACGTGCAGGGCGCTGCACTGCATCCGACCACCGGCGTGCTGTGGGCTACCGAGCACGGCCCGCAGGGCGGTGACGAACTGAATGTGATCAAGGCTGGCACCAATTACGGCTGGCCCGTCATTACGTACGGCGTCAACTACGGGATCGGCACCCGGATCGGCGAGGGCACTGCGAAGGATGGCCTGGCGCAACCGCGCAAGCAATGGACGCCATCGCCGGCGCTCTCGGGCCTGGCGTTTTATACGGGCGATAAGTTTCCGAAATGGCGTGGCGATCTGTTGCTCGGTGCGTTGCGTGCGCAGTCGCTGATCCGAGTGCGGCTTGACGGCGAGAAAGTGGTCGAAGACGAGTTCATGCTGGTAGGCCAGTTGCCACGCGTGCGCGACGTGCGCGTCGGCCCCGATGGCTACGTGTATTTGCTGAGCGATCAGCAAAACGGGGCTGTGTTGCGGTTGGAACCTGCTAGATAGCCAATAGTTCGACTCCGGCCGGATCTTGCTCAAATACGGGTTTCTGCCGCTCATCTAGCAATTTATAGCGGTGCCCTAAACTGTGTAATCCACACTTGATCAGTTCCTCCGGCGGCAAGGGTGCCCCGGTTGCCGCGTACTCATGAGGCGCTGCGCTCACCCCGTCGGCATCGCCAACGCGCGTAGGCGCGCAGGGGATGAAATTGGGTGCTGATTAATTCTATACTCGGTTGCGGCGATGTTTTGACAGAAAGCCGCCGGCACGCCACCAGGTTTTTCAGCCTATGGAAGCCAAAGGCTCGCAACACGAACGTCGAACGATTGCTTCCCCTTGTCCGATCCCGACCATAAAGGGCGAAATTACCATGATTATTCGATTTAACGACGTGCGAGCTATCGATTCGGCCCTGGTGGGCGGTAAAGCTGCGAGTCTTGGCCGACTGACGCAAGCGGGTTTTAGGGTGCCACCGGGGTTTACGGTTTCGACCACTGCGCAAGCTGCGTTTTTTGCTACTCACGGCATCGACGAAAAAATCCGCACGCATTTAGGCGACATGGACTACGCCAATGCGATCGTGCTCGATGAGGTTACCGCGAAAATCCGCGCGCTTATACAAATGTATCCACTGTCGCCGGCGCTTGCCGCGCAAATCGAGCAGCATTACGCAGCGCTTGGGGACGGATCGTTTGTCGCAGTGCGGTCGTCTGGTACTGCCGAAGATCTTGCCGAGGCTTCATTTGCAGGGCTCCACGATACCTATCTCGACATCAATGGCATCGAGGCGGTGATCGATGCAATCCGCCGCTGTTGGGCCTCGATGTGGACGGCGCGCGCAACGGCTTATCGACAGCGTGGCGGGTTCGACCACGCTACCGCACACCTCGCGGTGATCATCCAGCAAATGGTCCCAGCTGAAGTCGCAGGGGTAATGTTTACCGGCAATCCGCTGAGTGCGCGCACGGATGAAATCGTGATCAACGCGAGTTGGGGTCTTGGTGAAGGAATCGTCTCCGGGATTCTGACGCCGGACGAGTACATCGTTGCACTGGCTACCCTGGACATCAAACGGCGGACCGTGGGCGAAAAAGAAGTTCAGGTCATCCGTGCACCAACCGGCATCGGTACGATAACGTGCGCAGTGCCGCATAGTCTGCGCGAAGCGATGTCGTTGTCCGCCGCGAAAGCGATGGCGCTCGCCGAACTCGGCCGCGAGGTTTTGACCTTCTATGCGGGTATCCCGCAGGACATCGAATGGGCATTGGCGGGCGACCAGCTTTATCTGCTCCAATCGCGACCGATTACTGGCGTGGAGTTCACCTGGGACGAGGATGTTGATGCCTGGCACACCGCCCCTGAAGATGAGAACACGGTGTGGACGCACACCTGGTGCGAACAATTCCTGACCGGCGGCATCACCCCGCTTTTTTCATCGTTGCGAGCTTGGGAGTGCGAAGTCAACTGGACGTACTTCGCGAAGCTCTATGGTTTCGATGCGATCACGAATGTGCGCTGGTTCAAGTACCGCCGGGCGACGTGGTACTTCAACGCGGATGCCGAAAAAATATGGCAAAAGCTGATGTGGCCGGCGGCACTGCGCGATCTGACCAATATCCCGCCCGCATGGCAGGCGGCATACGCCCGCGACGAGACCAGTCTGATCGCTGTCGCGCGCATGTGGATACGTCTGCATGTGATGGCGCCGAAGCACGGATTATTCGGCTGGTTTCACAACACCTATGCATGGATAGACGGCCGCATCGAGGAGGCGAACGGGCCAAGTGCGGAGGCGCTGAAGCGACACTCCGACCTCGCACTGAAAAAGCAATGCGACAAAAGCGTTCAGATGGTCGCCGACTTTTTTGAAACTTTATGGCCTGGGTTCTCCTGGATCGCGCCCGGCGCTTTAGGGCTGTTGAATGTGTTATTGACGAAATGGTATGACGGCGATGCACCAGGTGTGTTTCAGGATCTGATCGCCGGCATACCGGATACCGCGCTGGTCAAGGAAACACAGGATCTATGGCAGCTTGCGGACGCCATCGGAAAATCCGCGCGACTGGCGGCATGCCTGCACGAATACCGCGATGCCGAGTTCTTCGCTGTCTTGCAGAATTTCGAAGAAGGTCGTGAATTTCTGGTTAAATACGCCACCTTTCTGACCGCGCACGGTCATCGGGGTCATCAGGACCGCGATATCTATTACAAGCGCCGGGTGGAAGATCCTCAGATCGACTATCTAGCCCTCCGTGCGCTGCAGAGTGCGGGGGAGTCAAACCGGCCTGAACAACTCGAAATTCGTTTGGTCGCTCGCCGCCAGGCGGCCACCGATGAGGTCATCAATAATTTCGCCGCCCAACCGCTCGGTGGGATCAAGGCGGAAATCTTCAAGATGGTTCTGACCTACACCCATCGATTTTTGAAGTTTCGCGATGACGAACGGCATTTTCTCGACCGCATGACTCTGCAGAAAAAACGTGTGTTCTCTGAACTCGGGCGCCGTATGTGCGAACGTGGTCTGCTCGCCGGCGCCGACGATTTCTATTTTCTGGCGCGTCACGAACTGTACGATTTGTTCGAAGGCCGGGCATCGCAGGCCTTGTGTCACGCCAAGATTGAAGCGCGGCGCCGAGTCTTCGAGCGACGCAATGCACGCGCGGAACATACGCCGACCTACCTGCAGGCGGGCATCCCATTGAATCTCGATAATAACAGCGACCAGGTGCAGCTTGTCGACGGCGCGCTACGGGGGGTGGGGACGAGCCGTGGTGAAGTGACGGGGCGGGCGCGGGTGGTCTTGAGCATGAAAGAAATTGGGCGCATCGAGAAAGGCGACATTCTGATCTGCAACAGCACGGACCCGGGCTGGATGCCGGTTTTCCCGCTCATCAAGGGCCTTGTGCTGGAAACGGGCGGTATGCTTGCGCACGGCGCTTGCCTGTCGCGCGAGTACGGTCTGCCTGCGGTGCAGTTGCGCAATGCTATCCAACTCATTGTTGATGGCGCACTGATCAAGGTTAACGGCGATAGCGGCGAAATTCGCATCATGGAGAAACCGGCGGAGGCCGCGTGAGGTTGCAGCACGAGATCGCACGTTGATATCGCGCGTTGCATGGGTTTCGAGCCGGACATTGAAGCGCGTTTAGTCGCGATCGATCGACTTCATCAGTGACGGTGGGTAGCGCTCGCCAGCGACATTCGCGGGGGTCCACAGTGCATTGAGAAATGCCAAGTCAGCGGTATCGAGCGCGATGCCTGCGGCCTGCACGTCCTCTTCCAGCCACGCAACGCGCTTGGTGCCGGGGATGGGCGCGATGCCGGCACCTTGTGCGAGCAGCCAGGCCAGCGCGAGTTGCGCAGTGGTACAGCCCTTGTCGGCCGCAAAAGCTTCGAGACGCGCGACGAGCGCACGGTTGGTCTGGAAGTTCGCACCCATGAAGCGCGGCATGTCGGCCCGCAGATCGCTAGCTGGCAGCGCGTCGCCGTCGTTGAGGCGGCCGGTTAACATGGCGCGCGCCAGCGGACTGAAGGGTACGAAGCCAATGCCGAGTTCGCGGCACGCGGGCAGCACAAAGGCCTCGGGGTCGCGCGTCCACAGCGAGTATTCAGACTGCACTGCCGTGATGGGATGCACGGCATGGGCGCGGCGCAAAGTCTTTGCGGAGATTTCCGAGAGACCGAGATGGCGCACCTTGCCGGCGCTGACAAGTTCCGCCATCGCGCCCACCGTTTCCTCGATCGGCACGTGCGGGTCGAGCCGGTGCAGATAGTAGAGATCGATGTGGTCTGTATTGAGACGGCGCAGGCTCTCGTCACACCGCTGCGCGACCTGCTCCGGGCGGCCGTCCACGCCGCGCGTGCCGTCGGCGTGGCGCACGATACCGAATTTCGTCGCCAGCACAAACGCGTTCCGCCGTGCCGACAGCACGCTTCCGAGCAGTTCTTCGTTGCGGCCGTTGCCGTAGGCGTTCGCGGTATCGAAAAACGTGACACCGAGATCGAGCGCGCGATGCAATGTGCGCGCGGCCTCTGCGGGATCGGCCTCGCCGTAGGACTGTGACATGCCCATGCAGCCGAGTCCAATCACCGAGACCTCGAGCTCACCGAGCATTGTGGTTTTCATGGGCTTTTCCGCTAGATCATCCAAGGCTTGGCACTATAGCACTCGTCTTGCGCGAAGCCGTTCGCTACCTCGTATGATGCGCGCCGGGCAGCTATAGCGGGGCGTTCGGCCGTGGATCCCGAATCAAGCGTCCCGGCATCGCGCCGGTGTGTTGGCCATTCTCATAGGTGACCTCGCCATTGCAGAGGGTGGCCACATAACCTCGCGCTTTTTGGATCAGACGTCTGCCACCGGCAGGCAGGTCGTAGACCATCTCGGGATCGACTAAGGACAGTGCATCGAAGTCGATGATGTTCAAATCGGCCTTGTACCCAGGCGCGATCACGCCGCGATCGTTGAGGCCGTACAGCCGAGCGGTATCCTGGGTCATCTTATGCACCGTGAACTCGAGCGGGAGGGTGGGTCCCTTGGTGCGGTCGCGACTCATGTAGGCGAGCATATAGGTGGGCATGCCGGCGTCACAGAGCGAGCCGCAATGCGCGCCGCCGTCCGCGAGCCCGAATACGGAATGCGCGTGCACAATCCCTTGACGCTGTTTCTCAAGATCGCCCGTATAGTCACCCATCAGATACAGCAGCGGACGACCGGTAGCCATCACGTCCATCAAGGCCTCGCGCACATGGATGCCGCGTGCTTCGGCGATCCCGGCAATAGAGTCCTCAATGCCGGGCTCGTAGCTGAGACTGGCAGGCAGCACGAACATTTTGTCCCAGGTCGAGATCATGCGGTTGGTTCTGGCATAGCGCGATACCTTGGGCTGATCCGCCATGACCTTGGCCCGGAATGCCGGATCGAGTAGTCGCTGCCGTCGCGCGTGCAGCGGCAGCGCTTTGATCTCGTTGTACGAGGGGAACTGCCGCATCGGATTGACGGTGCCCTCAAGGCTCATGAGCACCGAGGCCGGGCGGGCGCCGATTTGAGGCCGGATCTGAAGACCGCGAGCGTTGAGCCGATCGGCGAGATCCCACACGCCGACGCCCACATTCGAGCTGACGAGGAGGGTCACGGGCCGTCCGGTCACGCTCGCGAGACGTTCGATCCAGCGCTGCTCTTCTGGGTCCTCCAAGCGATCAGAGATGATCTCAACGGTACCGTGGCCGCTTTGCGCGAGGGCGTCACCGATGGCCATCATCTCTGCGGCATCGGCATGGCTGCCGGGCACCAGATTACCGCGCTTATCCAGATGGCCATAGAAGCGGGAAGTTGAGAATCCGAGCGCGCCATCTTTAAGCGCCTGTCCGGTGAGGGCGGCCATCTGGGCCATGTCCTCGGCAGTCGCGTCGTCATAGCAGCGATCACCCATCACGTAGTAGCGCACCGGCACGTGCGGCACCTGCGCGCCAACATCGACGCTGTAGGGCGTGTCGATACAGTCGAGGTACTCGCCGAAGCTCTCCCAGCCCCACGGAATGCC
>JAYTEX010000130.1:0-9672 GCA_043734785.1 Pseudomonadota bacterium
GATCAACGGATGGGTGAGTTGAGCCTGCTTGCTGGCGCAGACCGGATTGACCGGTTGTGCGAGCTCAATGTCATGCACCAGGTCACGAATGTCGCTAACACCACGTTTGTGCACGATGCCTGGACTCGCGGTCAAGCGCTCGCGGTTCATGGCTTGATTTATGGGATCCGTGATGGGCGTTTGCGCAATCTGGACGTGTCCGTTTCCGAACAAGGCTGGGTGCAGGCGGATTTGCTTGGAGAACCTTCAAACCTTACGTATCGGTCATCGTAGAAGGTCTTAATATTTCTTTATTTAACATAATACACATTATGCGAAGTTATGATGATCGCCATCAGACTAGCCCATGAAGTGGAGGTATTGTCCGTCACGTTAGCGGCTTGCTACGGCTGCCAGCAAAACGTCAAACTGATCGGGCTCCGCAAGTTGTTCGAGGCTTTCGAACAACCGCTTAATCTGCGCATCCGGCATGCTGATGCTGAGAAGACTCGTGCTTTTGGCGCGAAGCCGCTGACCCTGCAGGACGAGATCCTCCCCCGGCCGGCTGGCATCGAAATGGCTTTCCATGATTCCGCCGGCTTCGCAGTGAACGCGAACCCAGGCCTGAGAGGCGGGTATTGCGGCGTCGAGATATACCGCCACCTTGTCCCGCAAAGCCAGTAATTCGGGTTGCCGGATCTCATCATCGGTGAAGGTCTCCACCGCCGCAGTATCTCTGCCGGCCAGCGCGAACGTGGCGGTCTGGCGTAGACTGAATTTCGCCTCGAGACCAGTCTGCGGTCGCGCGATATTGCAGATCTGGTCGCAGTAGGGATTCACGCGAATCTCGACGCGTTGGATGTCTGGGAGTGTCAATGCGTGCTGCTGGCGCAATTGTCGGCAACATTCGATGGTCGCGTGCGTCTCGTAGCACGATGCGTGGTACTTGAAGAGATTCGCATACAAATGAAACCCGCCCGGTGGCGCCTCCAGTGCCGCGTCCGGCTTGAAATCCGGGCTATGGGTGGCGGCGAAGCCCTGGGTGCATTCCAGGCTGTCGAGGCGGCTGACGAACCCGCGCGCCGCGAGGCAAGCCGCCTGCGCGCCTATGCGTGCCGCATTGCCTGCATGCAGTGGCTTACAGTCCGAACCAAACATCGATTTCAGGCCTGCCGCCTGGGTAACCGCAATCCCGACCGCGTGTGCCGCCTGTCCCGGCGTGAGTTGCAGCAGGTGCGCGCAGGCGACGGCCGCCCCCAGCGCGCCAACCGTCGCTGTAGCGTGAAAGCCGCGCGCGTAGTGTCCCGGCGCAATCAACAGCCCCACTCGGCATTCGAACTCATAGCCAGCCACAAACGCGGCAATCAGTGCCTCGCCTGCGAGCCCTCGTTGTTCAGCTAACGCGAACAAGGCGGGCAGCACGGGTACGCTGGGATGCCCCATCAAGGCGTAATTGACGTCATCGTAATCGAGCGCATGCGACGCCGTGCCGTTAACCAGCGCCGCATAATAGGTAGGCAGTCGCACTGAACTGCCGAAAACGGTCGCCTGCGGGGCGCCGCCCTGCTCTGCCAAATCCGCCAGCAGACGTTGGACCAGCGGGTCGGGATGGCCGCCGATGGTCACTGCCAGCCAGTCAGTGATGCACTGAGTCGCTAACGTACGCGCGCGCGCCGGTAGCTCGGCGTAGCGTAACGCGAGCGCCTGGGCCACGAGGTGTTGGGTCAAGCCGGTGGCGGTATCTGCGTGCATCGCTAAAGGATCTCCAAGGGCATGCGGCTCAGGCTGGCGGCGGAAAGAAATTGAATTCCAGCGTAACGCCGTCCGGGTCTTTAACGAATAACTGCTGTAGTTTCATATCCGGCACTTCGCGGTGTCGATACTCGACCCCATGTTCATCCAGTCGCTGCTTGTAGGACGGAAAATCATCGCCGCGGAACGCGACATGATCCAGCGCGCCGGTATCCGGGCCGGATTTGTTGGCGCGGGCGCCCAGATAATAGTCGGTTTCAGCCGATGATTCCGCCGTGCCGAGATGCACGCATGGCGTGCCGCTCAGATACAGCCAGTAGCCTTTGAAATTGAAAGGTGGGCGGTAGCCGACTTCGAACCCCAGCACTGTCTCGTAGAACTGGCGCGACGCTTCGAGATCTTTGGCGTAGACGAAGTAGTGCTCGATGGATTTGAGTCCCATGACGATCCCCTAGGTTGATTGAGCCGCTAGCGTGCGAAGTTTCGCGCTTGAGTGCAAGCATCGCACGATCGCGGGTAGCGCTCTGCCCCAAGAAAAAGGGGGCTGCTGCCCCCTCCTCTGCCTGCGTTGCGCGCCCGCTCAATTGATCACGAACAGTTCCGCGAATTGGTTGACTGGCGTCGCCTCAAGACGCTGTTGGTCGAGACACAATTCCAAGATCTGCTTGCAGCGCTGCTCCGGAAAGCGCGTCTGCAGGTTGGTATAGAATTTTTTCTCGAGCAGCGGGATTCCTTCCGCGCGCCGCCGCCGGTGACCGACTGGATACTCGATCTCAACCCGCTCAGTGCTACTGCCATCCGTAAAGAAAATCTGAATCGCGTTAGCAATCGAGCGCTTGTCGGGGTCGTGATATTCGGTGGAATAGCGTTTGTCTTCAGAGATCTCCATCTTCTCGCGCAGCGCATCGATCCGCGGGTCTCCTTGATGGAAGGCGTCATCGTAGTGCTCGGCGACCAGATTGCCGTGCAACAACGGCACCGCGATCATGTATTGGAGGCAATGATCGCGATCTGCGAAATTCGCGAGTGGACCCACCTTGGAAATAATGCGGATAGCAGATTCGTGGGTAGTGACTTCGATCCGCGCGATCTGATCAATGCGATCCTTGACCTGCGGATGCAGCTTGACCGCGGCTTCGGCCGCAGTCTGCGCATGGAATTCCGCCGGGAAGGAGATCTTGAACAGCACGTTTTCCATCACATAGGAGGCAAAACCTTGGGTGAATTTGAACTCCTTGCCTTTAAAGAGCACGTCGTAATAACCCCACGTCGGCGCGCTCAGGACGCCCGGCAAGCCCATCTCGCCTTGCATCGTGATCATGGCCAGACGCACGGCGCGCGACGTTGCATCACCGGCCGCCCAACTCTTGCGTGAGCCCGCGTTCGGCGCATGACGATAGGTACGCAGCGAACACCCGTCGACCCAAGCCTGGGACAGCGCGTCGATGATCTGATCGCGATTGCCGCCAAGCATCTTGGTCACCACGCCCGTGCTCGCCACCCGGACCAGCAGCACGTGATCGAGACCGACTCGGTTAAAGCTATTCTCGAGCGCGATCACGCCTTGGATCTCGTGTGCCTTGATCATGGCGGTCAGTACTTCGCGCATCAGCAAGGGCTTGCGGCCCTCCGCGATTGCGACCCGGCTCAGGTAGTCCGCAGTGGCCAGAATTCCACCGAGATTATCTGACGGATGGCCCCACTCAGCCGCGAGCCAGGTGTCGTTATAGTCAAGCCAGCGGATGATGCAACCGATGTCCCAGGCAGCTTTGACTGGATCCAGTTCATGCGACGTTCCCGGGACACGCGCACCATGACGAACGCTGGTGCCGGGGACGATCGGCCCGAGATGCTTGGTGCATTCCGGAAAGCGTAGCGCGAGCAAGCCACAGCCTAGGGTGTCGATCAAACAATTGCGCGCCGTGTTGTAAGCCTCGGCGCTGTTAATCTCGAAATTCGCGACGTAATCCGCCAACTGGACCAGTAACTTGTCTGGATCGGGGCGGTTCGCGACATCCACATTTCCACTCATGCATGAATCTCCAGCATTAATAAAAAATCGGTACCGGTTGCGCGTGCATCAGACACGCGCAACCCACCGCGAAAAAGCCTACGCACGCTGCCCAATCGCCACCCACTCGGCAGATTCCGGGCCCGTGTATTCTGCACTCGGGCGGATGATGCGGTTGTTGGCGCGCTGTTCCATGACATGCGCAGTCCAGCCGGTCACCCGTGAGCAGACAAAAATCGGCGTGAACAGCTTGGTCGGGATGCCCATGAAGTGGTAGGCCGATGCATGGAAGAAGTCCGCGTTCGGAAACAATTTCTTCTCCCGCCACATGGTTTCCACCACCCGCACGGAGACGGGATAAAGCACCTTGTCGCCGACGTCCTGTGCGAGCTTTTCAGCCCATTCTTTGATGACGTCGTTGCGTGGGTCGTGCGTGCTGTAAATGGCATGGCCGAAACCCATGATTTTGTCCTTACGCGCGAGCATGCCCATGATGCCTTGCTCGGCCTCATCTGGAGTCTTGAATTGCTCGATCAATTCCATCGCGGCCTCGTTGGCACCACCGTGCAGTGGCCCGCGCAGAGTGCCGATCGCGGCGGTCACGCAGGAGTGCATATCCGATAAAGTCGATGCGCAAACGCGTGCCGTGAAGGTCGACGCGTTGAACTCATGTTCGGCATAGAGGATCAGCGAGACGTTCATCACCTGGGCATGCAGCGCATTGGGTTTCTTCCCGTGCAGCAGGTGTAGGAAATGTCCAGCGACCGAATCATCATCGGTCACGGTATCGATACGCACACCGTCATGGCTGTAGCGATACCAGTACAGCAGTATCGAGGGCAACACCGAGACCATGCGTTCAATGTGCTTATCTTGTTCGGCGAAGCTCTGTTCGGTTTCTAGATTGCCTAGCATCGAGCAACCCGTTCGCAACACATCCATCGGATGCGCGCCGGCCGGAATCTGTTCCAGAACGGACTTGAGCGCGGCTGGCAGCGCGCGCATTCCTTGCAGGCGAGTCACGTAGGCCGAGAGTTGCGCGCGATTCGGCAGCTTTCCATACTGAAGCATGTAGGCGACTTCTTCGAATTTGGCGTGCTCGGCGAGCGTGTCAATTCCATAGCCGCGATAGGTCAGGCCGGCATTGCTCTTGCCGACGGTGCATAGCGCCGTTTGTCCCGCGATCTGTCCGCGCAGGCCTGCGCCTTCCAGTTTTTTGCCTTCAGCCATGTGGATGCCCTCCTCTAGTGCTTCTTTAGGTGTGTCATGCGCCCGTGCCTTGATTCTCGGCAAAGAGCTGGTCCAGTTTCGACTCGAACGTGTGATAGTTGAGATAGTCGTAGAGCTCAGCTCGGGTTTGCATCAAGGGTAATACCGACTCTTGATTCGGCTCGGTCAGCAGCGCTTTGAAGACCAGTTCCGCA
Source organism: Pseudomonadota bacterium (assembly GCA_043734785.1). Lineage (GTDB taxonomy): Bacteria > Pseudomonadota > Gammaproteobacteria > CAIKBL01. Next base: position 5,167 of record JAYTEX010000130.1, read on the forward strand.
GCTTTGGCCATCGCGCGATGCGCGCTCAAGGGATAGAGGGCAATCGCGATACCAACACCGGCCAATTGTTCGGTGGTGAACAGCGGCGTTTCGCCGAATTCTGTGATATTGGCAAGCACCGGCACCTTAACGGCTGCGCAGAACTGCCGGTATTCCTCCAGCGAACGCATGGCTTCGGGGAATATCATGTCGGCGCCTGCCGCCACGCAGGCCGCCGCACGTTCGAGCGCCGAGGGCAACCCTTCAACCGCCGCCGCATCAGTACGCGCCATGATGACAAAGTGCTGATCGGTGCGCGCATCGACGGCGGCTTTGATGCGATCGACCATCTCGGCTTGGTCGACGATCGCCTTGTTGGGGCGATGCCCACAGCGCTTCTGCAGCACCTGATCTTCAATGTGGATCGCCGCCACGCCCGCGCGAATCATCTCTTTCACGGTGCGCGCAATATTGAATGTCCCGCCCCAGCCGGTGTCGACATCGACCAGCATCGGCAGCGCGGTGGCGCTAGTCACACGACGCGCATCTTCCAGCACGTTATCCAGAGACGTGATCCCGAGATCAGGCAACCCGTAGGACGCACTGGCGACCCCACTGCCCGATAGATACAACGCCTGATGGCCGACCCGTTCGGCCATCACCGCCGTATAGGCATTGATCGCACCGACCACACGCAACGGTCGATGGGTCGCTACCGCCTCTCGAAACTTCTTGCCAGGAGTAGTCATGTTGTTTCCTCAACTGAAAGGGAGGCGGTGTCTGACGTCAATTGCGTGGCGATGACGCGCCGCGCGCTCGAAATATGACGCCGCATCAGAAATTCGGTCACTTCGCCGTCGCGCTCCGCGATGGCATCAACGATCCGGGGATGCTCCAGCAGCGCTTTCTCAGCCCGCAACGGCTGCTGGATAGATAGCGATACATGCGTACGCGTGGAGTGTTTTCGGTCTATGGAACCGGATTCTGCCCGGACTGTCTACACGCCGTCAATCGTGCTGCATCTAGTCAGATGTCGAAAATTCGACGCCAACGCATTAAAGCAACGCGCCGCCGACGTTGGGCCGCCCAGATGCCTACCCAACCGGCGGCGGGGTTCAAAGCGGCTGCGCGGCCCCGAACAACTGGAAGAAATTACGAGACGTATACTCAGCAAGTTCGGCGAGCGTCTCCATGCGCAGCGTTGCCACGAATTCCGCCGTGTGCCGCACAAAGGCCGGTTCATTTTGCTTGCCACGGTGCGGGATTGGTGCCAACCACGGCGAATCGGTTTCGATCAACAACCTGTCTGAGGGGATTTTTCTGGCCACCGCCTGCAACGCATGCGCCGACTTGAATGTCACAATGCCGGACAGCGAAATATAGAACCCCAAATCCATCGCGGCGCTGGCAGTTTCCCAGTCCTCGACGAAACAATGCATTACCCCACCGACTTCGAGGGCACGCTCCTCGCGCAGGATGGCCAGGACATCCGTGGCGGAATCTCGTGTATGAATGATGAGCGGTTTGCCGCATTCGCGGGCTGCCCTGATGTGCGCGCGAAAACGCGCGTGCTGCCAACTCACATCGCCTTCCGTGCGGAAATAGTCCAGCCCGGTTTCGCCGATGGCGACGACTTTTGGGTGATCGGCAGCAGCCACCAGGCGTGAGACCGTCGGCTCTTCATGCGTCTGCGCGGTGTTCGGATGGGCGCCGACTGAGGCGAAAACCCCAGCGTGCGCCGCCGCCGCAATCACACCCGGCAAGGTTTCCAGATCGACCGCAACACAGAGCATATAGTCGACCTGAGCGCGCGCCGCATCCGCGACCAGCTCACCAACACTGCGGGTGGGTGACGCAATGAGCGGGAGATGGCAGTGCGAATCAATCAGGGAAATGGGCATTTGTGCGCAGGGGCGCACGGGCACCCGTTAAGGTTGCGAGATTTATCTTGGGCCGTTACATCGTGTGGGTCTGGCGGTCCGACTTCAATGCGCCCGCCAACTGGATCTCAATTTTATTACGCGTTGCGCCATTATCGAGTTCGCTGAACTGGACTCCAATGCCGGCCGTGCGGTTACCCTGGGCACCGGCCGGCGTAATCCACACGACTTTCCCCGCGACCGGCAATTTCTCTTTGCTGTCGATCAATGTCAGCAGCATGAAGACCTCGTCGCCGATTTTGTAGGTTTTGCCGGTCGGGATGAACAAGCCCCCGTTTTTCACGAACGGCATGTAGGCGGCATACAGCGAGCTTTTGTCGCGAATCGTTAGCGAGAGGATACCCTGCCGGGGATTCTTACCAGTAGCTGCCACGTTCGCGCCTCCTATGCCGATTGCGATACCTTGCGACTCATCATCCTGGTCGCTTTCATCCATGCCTGCCAGAGCATATCGATCATATCGCCTGGCCGGAAATTAGCGCTCGGGACCGCCATGGCTTTGACTTCCAGTGCCGCCGTCACGAACTCGAAAACCTGCCGCGAGTTTAATGGATTGATCGGGCTATTCACACCGGAGTGACCGGCGTGGCCAGACTCGCCACTGCGGTCCTCCCACTCGCAGGCGGACGCCGCTGCCGTGGCGCCGCTCATCTGCAACACCATTCGATGGGCGTTGCCGAGCATCAAATCTGCCAACCGGCCGGGCGCAACCTCCCCCACCGCCTGTGCCGCCTGTACTGCATGCATCCGACCGGCGGCAACCGCTAGCATCTGCGTTTGGACCTTCGACGCCAACTCCAGATCACCGGCCGCCAGCGCTGGCAAGGTTGCGAGCGGCGCCTGGTGACTCAGTAGATAGGCCTGGTGTAAGTCGGCCGGACTGGTTTCGGGCGACTGCCGACGTAACCACTCCAGGGCTTGCGTGGGATCGATATGATCGAGTGCAAGTCGCTGGCAGCGACTGCGGATCGTCGGCGGCAGGCGCGCTAAATGATCAGTGACGAGGATGAACAGACCTAACGCTGGCGGTTCCTCGAGCAGTTTTAGCAAAGCGTTAGCGGCCGCTCTGGTCATGACGTCGGCCGGGCGCAAAAGCGCAATCTTGGCTCTACGGTAGTGGGTCTTCAGCGCAAAAAAGTCGCCCAGCGCGCGCACCTGGTCGATCCCAATGGATCGCGCGTCATCCACCGGGACGAGCAGTCGAAAATCGGGATGATTGCCGGCGTGAAACAAATGACAACTGCGGCATTCGCCACAAGGCGCACTATCTGCGGCAATATCCTCGCACAGCGCAAGCTGGGCGAAACGGTGCGCAAATTCGACTTTCCCGGTGCCTGCTCGACCACACAGCAGCCAGGCGTGGCCGAGCTTTGCCTCGCGGCGGGTGCGGCAAAGTATCGACCACGCGTGGGTCTGCCAGGGATAGGGCGCGGTCATATCAACAGCACCGTGCGTAAGGTATGGCGAAGCGTCGCAGCAACCTGGCTTATGGAATCACTGGCGTCGAGTACATGGATGCGCGTGGGCTCTGCCGCCGCGCGCGCCAGGTAGATGCTTCGAACCCGCTCAAAAAATTCGACTCGTTCTTTTTCGAAGCGATCAGGCGCATTGGCCCGTGCCGCAGCGCGTGCCAATGCGACGGGCACAGGGGCGTCGAGCAGAACGGTCAAATCCGGTTGGTGTGCCCCTACGACGAGCGCGTCCAGCGCCTTGATCGCAGCTTCCGGCACCCCGCGGCCACCGCCCTGGTAAGCATAACTCGCGTCATGAAATCGATCGCTGACTACCCAGGCACCGCGCTGCAGTGCTGGCAAGATCACCTGTGCAAGGTGTTCAGCACGCGCCGCAAACATCAACATGAGCTCCGTTAAACTTGTCATCGCAGGCAAATCAGTCGCCAACAGCAAGGCTCTGAGCCGTTCGGCGAGCACCGTGCCGCCAGGCTCGCGGGTCACCACTACTTCAACACCGTGCTGCTGCAAGCACTCGCATGCGACTGCGATCTGCGTCGATTTCCCAACGCCCTCGATCCCTTCCAAAGTGATGAACTTGCCGCGCGCGGCGTAATGGTCTGGCATGGCTATTTCAGTTGATATTGGCGCACTGCTTTCTGGTGCGCGGCTAGCGTATCTGAAAACTCATGCGAACCGTCGCCGCGCGCGACGAAATAAAGCGCGGTGCCCGGTGCGGGATTCAAGGCTGCCTCGATCGCGTGCGCCCCCGGCATCGCGATCGGGGTCGGCGGCAACCCGGACCGCGTATAGGTATTGAACGGCGTGTCGCGCCTGAGATCGGCCCGACGCAGATTGCCATCGAACGCGCTACCCAGACCGTAAATAACCGTTGGATCCGTTTGCAACTTCATCCCCTGCTGCAATCTACGCACGAATACGCCAGCGATCGCTCGTCGTTCGTCGGTACGCGCAGTCTCTTTTTCGATAATGGACGCCATAATCAGCGCATCATAAGAGGTGCTATAGGGAAGATCCCGGGCACGCGCCTGCCAGGCCGCATCCAACACCCGCTGCATCTCGCGATACGCCCGCGTCAGTAGTTCAGTATCCTGCGTGTGATGGAGGTAGAAATA
>JAYTEX010000131.1:0-3516 GCA_043734785.1 Pseudomonadota bacterium
CACCTGATCCGCATCGTACTGAAACTGCAAACGCATCCATCCCTCCGGCGTACCGCCAAACGCCTTCGCCAGGCGAATAGCCATATCCCACGACAGGTCCGCGCTCTCGTTCACCAGATGACTCAATGCAGACCGCGACACACCTAGAACCTTAGACCCTTCGGTCACGCTCAACCCATGCGGCTCCAGACAGGCCACGCGCACCGAAAATCCCGGATGGGGTGGATTCTTCATTTTCAAACCCTTCATAGCGCTCTCCTGTTCAATGGTAGTCCTCTAAATTCACCTCTAGCGCATACCCATCCTCAAACCGAAAGGTAATGCGCCAGTTTGCCCTCACCGTCACACCCCACTCTCCTTTCCGGTTTCCTTTCAACGGATGAAGCCTGTAGTAATGGACGTTCATATCCTCAATCACCTCCGCTTGGTGCAACCGTGCCAGAATGTCTCTGATCCGGTCCACCATGTCCGGCGGCAGCTTCCGCGGATCATCCTCCTCGAAAAACCTTTTAAGCCCCCGGTGTCTGAAACTAACTATCATATTTCTACTGTAGCGTGTAGCGCGTCACCAGTCAACTGGATTCGTTGCAACCGTCCCGTTGCCATTTAAGGAACACTCAGCGCAGACATCACTGAGAATTCACGATGCACTATTGATCGTCACCCGGCGGGAGGTGGGACAAGGAATTTTTCTTCGAAAATCTCCGCCGGCACCGGTTTGCTGAATAAAAAGCCCTGCATTTCGTCGCAACTCAGCAACCGCAGCAGGCGCGATTGCTCCTCGGTCTCGACACCTTCGGCCACTACCTTGAGCTTGAGCGAATGTGCCAGATTTATGATGGTAGACACCAGCGCCAGTCCCTGCGGCGCCGCAGTCATGTCGATCACGAACGAGCGGTCGATTTTCAGCGTGTCCACCGGCAGTTTGGCGAGGTAGCTGAGCGAGGAGAAGCCGGTGCCGAAGTCGTCGATGGCGATGGTGACGCCCATGGCGCGGATCGCCTGCAGGCTGGTGATATTGTGCTTCACGTCCTCCATGATCAGGCTTTCGGTGATCTCCAGTTCCAGTCCCGCCACCGCATGCGCGTCGATGCCGATTGCCTGTTCGATCTCGGCGATGAAGCCGCGGTTGCGCAGTTGCAGCGGCGACACGTTCACTGCGATGCGCACGACGGGCAGCCCCGCGGCGCGCCAGCGCAGGTAGTCCTCGATGGCTTTGCGTAGCGCCCAGCGCCCGACGTCATAGATCAATCCGGTTTCTTCCAGGACCGGGATGAACCGGCCCGGCGGCACCAGTCCCGTGCGCGGATCATTCCAGCGGATCAGCGCCTCGGCGCCGGTGAGTTTGCCGCTCGCGAGGTTCACCTTGGGCTGGTAATGGAGCACGAATTCTTCCTGGTCCAACGCCTGGCGCAACTGATTCTCCAGGCTCAGCTTGCCCGCCACCGCTTCGGTCATCTTCTGCGTGTAAAACAGGTAGCGCTCGCCGCTCGACTTCGCGTTCTTGAGTGCGGCCTCGGCCTTCCTGAACAAAGTGTCGGCATCTGCGCCGTCATCCGGGAAAAGCGCTACGCCGACCCGGGCCGCGACGCGGAATATGGCGTCGTTCAGACGGAACGGATGTTCCAGAAACGCCGCCATCGTCTTTTCCAGCAACCGCCCCAGATCGCCATCCTGCTTCACCACCGGCAGCACCGCGGCGAAATGGTCCGCACCGAGCCGTGCGAGCAGGTTGGCGTCCCCCGCGTTGCGCGCGAGCCACTCGGCCACCTGTTTCAGAAGCGCATCGCCGGCCAGCTGGCCAAGGCTGTCGTTGATGTTCTTGAACCGTTCCAGGTCGATCATGACCATGGCGAGCTTGTGCCCGCCACTGACAGCACTGCGCATATACTGCGTCACCCGATCGAGAAACAGACTGCGGTTCGCCAGGCCGGTGAGCACATCGTAGTAGGCGAGGTAATCGAGCCGCTCCTGCTTGTCGATGTGATCGATCCCGAACGCTATGTTGCCGGCGAGTTCGACCAGCAGCTTCATTTCCTCATCGTCGAAGAATCGCGGCACGTCTGCATTCAATGTGAGCACGCCCACGGCTTCACCCGTAACGATCAGCGGCAATACTGCCAAAGATCGCACGCCGCCTGCGGCTGCATCAGCCTTCAGCACCACCTCCGGGTCGCCTGCCATGTCGTTCGAGATTACCGGCTGCCGTGTCGAAAGTGCCTTGACCACGTGGCCGCGCCCGGCCAGCATTTTTATGCGCAGCTCTCGTTCGAGGTTCTGAAAAAACAGTGGATCGCCGCCGTGCGCAGCGACCATCCTGAACTGCTTCGCGCTGCTATCGACGATTCCGACCCAAACCTTTGGGAAAAGTCCAATTTCGACCGCGATTCGGCATGCCTCCATTAACAGCTCGTCGCGGTCGCGCGCACGCAGGATGAGCGCATTGATGCCGCTCAGGACGGCGTATACGCGATTCAGGCGCCGTATCCTGTTTTCCGTTTCCCGGCGCCCAGTGACATCGCGTACCACGGTGATGATCATCCAGCCTTCGCTCGAACGCTGGGCACGACGTTGCAATTCGACCCAAACCCGGGAGCCGTCCTTGCGCTGCCGCGGCATCTCGATCGGCCTGGTGCCTGCGCCGTCGGCAATTACGACGTCGTAGTCGTGCTCCAGCTCCGCGCGCGAAGTGGAAAGCACGCCGTCGGGGCCCAGCGCGAGCAGTTCTTCGCGTGCGCAACTCTGCATGCGGCATGCCGCGTCGTTGACATAGATAAAGCGCATGCTGGTCCGATCGACCAGGTATATCGCATCGGCCGTCGCGTCTATGGCTGCGCGAAGGCGTCGCAGGTCCTCGATGCCTCTCACCCGTTCCGTGATGTCCTTTCCCACGCCGCGATAGCCGAGAAAGCGCCCGTCACCGTCGAACTTAGGTTCCCCGCTGATGCTCACGTGGACGAAATTTCCATCATGACTCATCGGCTGCAGTTCGACATCGCGGAACGGCTTTCTCGCCTCGAGCGTGGCCCGATGCTCGGTCCAGTCCGCGTCCCGATATGGAAGCTCCCAGCGGGTCTTGCCGATCCAGCCATCGACCACGTCGCCGAACTTGCCCTTTAGACCGGGCGAATACCGGGTGAAGCGGAAGTTCTCGTCCTGCTCCCAGTACCAGTCCGAGGACATCGCCGTCAGGCTGCGAAATCGCTCCTCGCTTTCGATCAGATCGCGCTGGGCCTGGCGATTGGTCACGCGCGTTTGCGTCTCTTTCAGCTCGCGTTCCAGCGCCGGCGCGAGCCGCGCCAGGCTTTTCTTCATCACGTAGTCGTTGGCGCCAGCCTTCATCGCATTCACGGCGGTTTCCTCGCCGATGGTGCCGGAGACGAGGATGAACGGAATGTCGAGAGCGGTGGATCGAAAAATCCTGAGCGCATCCAAGCCGGTGAAGCCCGGCATCTGGAAATCCGAGATCACCGCGTCCCAACGCTCCTCGGCGAGCGCGGTTTCCAGTTCCGCCGC
>JAYTEX010000132.1:0-6083 GCA_043734785.1 Pseudomonadota bacterium
GCGACGACGATGTCCAACATAGCGTCGGCGACATGTTTGCCGGTTTTTTCCGCGATGAGTCCAATGGTGTGATCGCGCCACTGTTCGGTCTCAGGGGTCGCGGGACCGGTCACCACAATGTTCTCGAACGGGCCCACCACAAAATTCGGGATTTGATCACGCAACGCCTGGCGCCTACCCGGATCGGCTAACTTGGCGAGCTTTTCCTCGTGGGTTCCCACCGTCGCCTCGCGCCACGCGGGCGAGGTGTCGAACAGGTTCCAATCCACGAAAGTGAAAGCGTAGCCCGCATCGGTCGTCGCGCCTTGACCGTAGACCCGGATGCCGCGCTTGTGGCAGCTGTCTAGCCAGGCGAGCGTCTTGCGGTGAATGTGAGGCTTTTCGTCGTTTGCCTGGACGACATTAAAAATCATGGGCCGGCCGCTGATTTTGGACAGTTCTTCCATATGCGCCTGGTCGGCGGTGGGATTGCCGGACACTATGGTCATCTGCATGAAGCCCTCGTTCCGGCGTCCCAGTACCTTTGCGAACTCGATCGCCGTTTCGTTGTGCATCACGTCGGTCGGCATCGCGGTGCCGTCGTAATCCAGTTGAGCGCCAGCGGGGCCGGATGGCGGCAGCCGCTGCGCGGACCAGCCGCAGCCACCTGCATCCAGCGACTCCTCGAAGATGCGCATCATTTCCGCGTGCTCTGCGGCCGTCGGCATGCGACCGGATTTTGCTGCGTCCAAGCCCAGCACGGATACAAGTATCGGCCCCACTGGCACGTAGGGCAGGATATTCATGGCCTTGGGGGTGCCTTCGACCGCGTCTAGAAATTCGGGAAAGGTCTCCCAGTTCCACGGCATGCCGGCTCTCATCGATGCCAGCGGAATGGCCTCGACCCGCGTCATGCTGAGCATCGCGCGTTCGCGCATTTCCGGTGCCACGGGCGCGAAGCCGAAGCCACAGTTGCCGATCACAACTGAGGTGATACCGTGCCAGCACGAGATCGAACAATAGGGATCCCAAAATAATTGGGCATCGTAGTGGGTGTGAAGATCAATGAAGCCCGGGGCCACCACCAAGCCCTCGGCGTCCAAAACCTTGCGGCCTCGGCTGGCGTCCACATGGCCGATTTCGGAAATTACGCCATCCTTGATCGCAATGTCGCCTCGGTAGCGCGGTATGCGGGTGCCGTCGATGATCGTGCCGTTTTTAATGATGATGTCAAATTCAGTCATTCGCTTGGTCCTCATTCGTGGTTCGCGATTACGGCTCGGCCCGCGGAACATGGTGGGCTAAGCATTTACTGATAGATCGACTGAAGTGTAGGGTAAGGATCACACCTCGTCACCCTAAATACAGTCAACCGCGCAGCGGGCAATTTTCCTACACGGGACCGCGCCACCGGCGCTCAAGAGAGGATCGTCAAGCATGCCAGAACGGTGCCGGAGCTTTGCTTGTTTGCGTATTGTGTTCGACGTTGTAGGGATACTCCGCAACGGCTGTGGTAATCCCCCGTGACAATAAGCAAATAAGCAAATAAGCAAAGCTCCGGCACCCTGTTCCTCGCCACTTTCGATAATTACAAAAACCCAGATTGGGCATTACGATGCCCGAAATGGGTAAATTAGCTTCAACACGAAAAATCCGCACTGGGGAACGGAACACGAATCTCGGGAAGCGCGAAGCAAGGCCCAGCCTTGCCGACGTCCTTTTCACCAGTACCCAGCAGCGCGTATTGGCCCTGCTTTTCGGCCAACCCTGCCGCAGCTTTTTCGCCAGCGAGTTGATTCAACTCGCTGGCTCCGGCTCCGGAGCGGTGCAACGCGAACTTAAACGCCTCGGTGACAGTGGCTTGGTTACCGTCACCAGAATCGGCAAGCAGAAGCACTACCAGGCCAATCCAACCTCGCCAGTGTTCGAGGAACTTCGAAGCCTTGTGGTCAAAACCGTCGCGATGGCCGACCCGCTCCGGCATGCGCTAGAGCCCATAGCGGAAAAGATCACACTGGCGCTGGTCTTCGGCTCAATCACCAAGGGCAGTGACACCGCCGCCAGCGATATAGATCTGCTGGTCGTCGCGGACGACCTAACTCTGGAAAGCCTCTATGCAGTGCTCGCCCCGGTCGAGCCAACACTTGGGCGCAAAATTAATCCGACCTTGTACACACGAAATGAGTTCGCCGACAGAAAGTCGTCCGGCAATGCATTCCTGACTCAGGTGCTTGGAGGTGACCATCTGGTCTTGATAGGGAATGTCGATGAGCCACCCTCAGCTCGATAATCTGGTTCGGGCCAAGCAACTCAAAGCTGAGCCGCCAGCGGAATCGGAATTGCTCGGGCTGGTGCGTTCGGCCAAACGCCGCCTAGACGATGCAAGTCTTGCGAGCTTAAGCCTGGAGAGCCGTTTCGACCTTACCTATAACGCAGCCCATGCCCTCTCATTGGCGCCTTGCGCTACTGGGGATATCGGTCTGAATCGCTACGTCGTCTTCCAATGCTTGCCGCACACCCTCGGCCTACCGCCAGAACAATGGCGAGTACTCGATCAAGCCCATCGCAAAAGGAATCTTGCCGAATACGAAGGCGCGACCGCGATCGATGAACAACTTGTCGCGGCAATATTACGCGTGGCACGGGAGGTCGCTAAACGTCTTGATGCGTTGCTCGTGCCATAACTGGAACGTAGGTCCCGAACGACTCTGCACAGCAAGCTGCGAATACTTCAGCGCGCAGCGCAAACGGCTCGCGTCACTTCTGCGTCATTCAACGTTGCAAAGTCCTGCATCGTTGGGCAATACCATCAACGGACGGCCCGATAACTATTTGAAAACGCTAAACCCGCGCTGACCCTGTCGGTCTGAAAATCCTTGTGTCGGTGGTTCAATTCCACCCTCGGCCACCAAAATCCCTGACAAAACCCGTCTCATGTCTGCGGCTCGTAGTGTGCACCGAGGATCACACCCAGCATGCGGCACGGCTCATGCCAGTGGTTGTGCCACGCGTGCTTGGTCGCGCTTTGCACAACCAGATCGCCAGCCTTTAGCTCGGTTTTGGAGCCGTCATCGAGTTCCAGTTCGATGCGACCGGAGAGGATGTAGATGAAATCGATGGTCGCCGATCGGTGCATCCCGGGGACCTCCGGATCCATTACCTCGAGCAAGCCCGGAAACTCTAGTGCGAGTTGGCGGGATGCGTCTGCATCATCGTGACCGGGCGCCGCGTCGGAGTCTGGACCGATGGTGAACTCCGCAATCCGAAACCCGCCGATCGGCGCGAACCAGTCTTTATAAACTGGCGCTGCACCCGCGTCGGGATAACGCATGACGGTGTCGGCACCCCATAAGCGGTTCAGTTCGATGCTCGGCATGCCCGGCAATGCCACACCACAGACCAGCTCATCGCTGGCAATAGCGGACAGGCCCGCGGCATTGTGGCCGGTGACAACACGTCTGAAAGCGGACATTTGGCGGACCCCAAAAATAAACAGCGAAGGGTCGTGATTCTACGGCCAAATCTTTCAACTCGCGCCCCCGTCACAAGATAGGAAACTTGGCCGGTGGTTTCGACAGTAGCGGGCGGCGCGGTCTAGGTGGTCTTGGCAAAACGCTGTTCAGGAGATAGCGCTTCCAATCGATCACGGGCCTGCATCGCGATCATCCAGCCCGGGTATTCGGAATTCAGCGCGCTGGCTTGGTCCAGAGCGTCCAACTGCGATGCATCGAGCTTGAGCGCGGGCGCCGCCAGGTTGTCGTCCAGCTGCGCTTCGTTGCGCGCGCCGATAATCACGCTGGTGGTGACGCTCTGATGCAGCAACCAGGCGAGCGCCACACGTGCCACCGACACCTGGTGCGCCTGCGCCACCTCGGCCAGCGCGTCTAATACGAGATAGGCACGTGTCTCGTCGACCGGCGGGAAATTAAAACTTGTCCGCCGCGCCCCGTCAGGTCCTTTATGGTCCCGTGAGAATTTCCCGCTGAGGAAGCCTCCGGCCAGCGGGCTCCAGATCAGCAAGCCGACTTGCTCCGATACCATCAGCGGGCATAGCTCACGTTCCAAATCGCGGCCCGCGATGGAATAGTAGGACTGGATGGTCTCGAAGCGTGCGAGGCGATCGCGATCGCTCAAGCCCAACGCTTTCATCAGCTGCCAGGCCGCCAGGTTCGAGGCACCGATGTAGCGCACCTTGCCCGCGCGCACCAGATCATCGAGCGCGCGCAAGGTTTCATCCCACGGTGACAGCGCGTCGTAGCCATGGATTTGATACAGATCGATATAGTCGGTGCCCAGCCGCTCAAGACTGGCATCGACCGAGTCCATGATGTGGCCACGCGACAAGCCGACTGCATTTGGCCCCGGTCCGACCCGCCCACGCACCTTGGTGGCTACGCTACCACCACATCCTTCCGATGCGCGCCCAGCGCCTTCCCTAGAATCTGCTCTGCGCGCCCCGCCGAGTAGGTGTCCGAAGTATCGAAGAAGTTGATACCCGCATCGAGGCACAGACTCACCAGGCGATCAGCCTGCGCTTGTGCCGTCTCGCCAATGACTTTGTACATTCCTTCACCGCCGAAGGTCATCGTTCCGAAGCACAGCTCCGAGACCCGCAGACCGGTCCTACCCAACTGTCGATAGTTCATCTCCGTCTCCTTGTGCGAATCGTCGTCATTTGTACGACGATTAGGTGTGCCCAGTACAGGGCAGCAAGTGTACCGATGTCGGCACGGGGGCGGACAGCCGGTCTCCTCGCCGCGCCAAGCGTAGGCAGGCACCCAAAGCGTGGCAGCAGTCACGCCTGTTACGCGCAGACCAAGTCTCTACGCAGCAGTAGCGGATACGCACCATGCGGCTATAGCGGGGGCGCTTGCCGCTCTATACTGAAGTCCAGAAAACCAGGGGTAAAGATCATGTCCAATATCGACAAAGTGCGCGCGTTCATCGCCAAATGGGAAGCCCGAGACGTCGAAGGCATCATGAACACGTTCAGCGACGCGCCGTTCTACCACAACATGCCGATGGAGCCGCTCACCACCAAGGAATCGATTCGCAAGTTCGTCGAACCATTCATGGCGCCCGTGACGAAGGTCCAATGGACCGTGCATTTCATTGCCGAGGACGCCAAGGGCGTGGTACTCACCGAGCGCGTTGATGCTTTCCACTTCGGTGACAAGCGTGTGGCCGTGCCGGTGATGGGCACTTTTGAATTCACCGGCGACAAACTGGTCAAGTGGCGCGACTACTTCGACCTGGGGGACTTCCAACGTCAGATGGCGGCCCCGCAGGGATGATCGCGCACCGGCCGCCAGCGGTGCTGAATGCTGGCGGCCGATTGCAACGTCACGGCCACTTCAGCGAAGTCGCGGCGGAACATTGAACGCGTCGCTATCGAGCCAGAGTTCAACGCAGAGTTTAAGTGGTCAGAAATGAATGGCACTTGCTTAAGTGTAAGTATTTGATGAGATGAATAAAAGAAGGCTGGTCTGAGTGATAAAGTGGAGTTGCAACACACCAATCCATCACCCGAGGAGCCAGCCTGCATGCATCGTCATCACAGCGCTCGCACACAGCAACAACGTCGTGTTCGCCGGGGCGCTGAGGAGAGCGATGCGGATGCGTTTTTTAATCTGCCCAGAACGGTGCCGGAGCTTTGCTTATTTGCGTATTGGGCTCGACGTTGTCGGGATACTTCGCAACGGCTGTTCTTTGCCCCTGTTCCGGCCCAAGGTAGGTTGGGGTGAGTGCCGCGAACCCCAACATCCATTATCCGCCGAGTGACCGCGCGGAGGGGAGATGGGGTCAGACTCGATTTACCTGTTAGACTTTCGCCCATCTTTGGATGAAGCAGAAGGTGCGGACATTCCCTCATGGCCCGCCTGCCTCGCTATTTCGCAGAAGGTCTGCCGCTGCATATCATTCAGCGTGGCAACAACCGCGAGCCAATCTTCGGGGCGGAGCCCGATTACCGCTTTTATCTGGACTGTCTGCAACTTGCCGCCAGCGAACACGCTGCGGCCATCCGCGCCTATGCATTTGCAACCTCGCCAAAAGAAGGGCGACCGGTCAAAAATGATTGATAAATCGAGTCTGACCCCATTTGT
>JAYTEX010000133.1:0-2757 GCA_043734785.1 Pseudomonadota bacterium
CGCACCAGTTGCGCCGCACATTCGCGAACCTGCGCGACGCTGCCCGGCGCGGAGTGCAACGCATTGGTGTAGAGGGTCTGGATGGAATCGATCACCATCACCTGCGGCCGCTCCGCGCTGGCAAGCGCCAGCACCCGTTCGATCTCGGTCTCCGTGAGCAGACGTAAATGCCCGGTCGGCAACTTGAGCCGCTCAGCCCGTAACGCAATTTGCGATGAGGATTCCTCGCCACTGACGTAAAGCGCTTTCAACTTGCCGGCACTCGTCGTCATGGCGAGGCTCTGCAGCAGCAAGGTCGACTTTCCAATCCCGGGATCCCCTCCCAGCAAAACCACGGAGCCCACCACCAGTCCACCGCCCAGGACGCGATCAAATTCAGACAAGCCGCTCGACATTCGCGGTGCCTCGGCCGGATTGACCTCGGCGAGGGCGATTATCCTGGGTACCTCGCCACTGTATGAGCCATGACGAGGCGCAGTCACGGGTGCCGCGATTGCCTCCACCAGCGAGTTCCAAGCGCTGCAGTCCGAACATTGCCCCGTCCATTTGGGGTGTTGCGCGCCGCATTGTTCGCACTGATAGAGACGCTTCGGGGCTTTCATTGACGTTCGACAAAGTGCGCGCGCATCCGCATCCGGCACAACAGTTCATAGGGGATCGTGCTCGCCGCCTGCGCCACTTCCTCCACCGGCAGACCATCACCCCACAGGACAACAGGATCGCCAACCCGCGGATCGCGCAGCGGTCGCAGATCGACTGCCATCATATCCATGGAGGCCTCACCGATGACTTGGGTGCGGATACCGTTGACCAGTAGCGGGGTGCCCGTCGCCGCATGGCGGGGATAACCGTCCGCATAGCCGAACGCGACTACACCCACGTCCATACTTTCCGGGCACACGAAACCCTTGCCATAACCCACACTGCCACCTGCAGGCACACGCTTGACGGCGATCAGCGCGGAGGCCACGGTCATGGCAGGACGCAGACCGAGTTCGGCGGCCGTGACCTGCGCGAACGGAGACACACCATAGAGCATGAGTCCCGGCCTCACCCAATCACCGTGGCTAGCCGGCCATGCCAGGATCGCGCTCGAATTCGCGCAGCACCGTTCGTGTGTGCTCCCTGCCGCGGCAAGTTCGAACGCCTGCAGTTGCTGATCGACACTCGGATCTCCGCGCAGGTGTGCGCACGCGAAATGGGTCATCAGACGAAGCTCGCGCGCGGGATGTGCCAGCGCTGCCAACACCGCCGGCACGTCGCACGGCGCAAACCCTAGTCGGTGCATCCCGGTATCGATCTTCACCCACAGTGGCGTGTAGTCCCCGTGGCCGGCGAACATCCGCACCTGTTCATGGTTATGGACGACTGACTCCAGCCGGTAGACCGTGATCTCAGCCAGTTCCTGCGCTTCGAACGGCCCTTCCAACAGCACAATGCGTTGCGTGATATTGGCTTCGCGCAGCCTCACCGCTTCTTCTATTGAAGCGACCCCGAAGGCATCCGCATCTGCCAGCGCACGCGCCATGCGCACCACGCCGTGCCCGTAGCCGTCCGCTTTCACGATCGCCATGATGCGCCGTCCAGGTGCCTGCTGCCGGACTACCCGAAGATTCGCACGCACCGCCTGGGGATCGAAGATCACGCGCGCCGGGCGCGTCATGCACGATCTCCACCGCTACCGTAGGAATCATGCGCGAGATTTTCGAACGTGGTGTACTCGCCGAAAAAGCGCAGCTTGCGCATGCCGATCGGTCCGTTACGCTGCTTGCCGATGATGATCTCGGCGACGCCTTTGTCCTGGCTGTCCTCGTTGTAGACCTCATCACGATAGATGAACATGATGAGATCGGCATCCTGTTCGATCGCACCAGACTCGCGCAGATCGGACATTATCGGGCGTTTGTCGCTACGCGATTCAAGGCCTCGGTTCAGCTGCGAAAGTGCTATCACTGGCACGCTCAACTCCTTCGCCAGCGCTTTCAGCGAGCGCGAAATTTCCGAGATCTCGGTGGCCCGGTTCTCATTGGTGCCAGACACATGCATGAGTTGGAGATAGTCGATCACGACCATGCTGAGACCATGCTCGCGAGCCAAACGCCGGCAGCGCGCGCGCAGGTCGCCTGGCGTCAGCGCCGGGGTGTCGTCAATGAATAACTTGATCTCGGAGAGCACGCCGACTGCGTGAGTCAGACGCGGCCAATCGTCATCCGCGAGCTTACCGGTTCTGATTTTGTGCTGATCGATGCGGCCCAGTGAGGACAGCATACGCATGGCAATTTGCTCGCTAGGCATTTCCATGCTGAAGATTGCGACCGGAAGCTTTTCGCGTGTCGCTGCATGCTGCGCAATATTGATCGCGAACGCAGTCTTTCCCATCGAAGGGCGTCCCGCCACGATAACGAGATCAGACGGTTGCAAACCCGACGTCATGCCGTCAATTTCGTAGTAGCCCGTAGGCACTCCCGTAATTGGATTATCGCGTTGGAACAGCAGATCGATGCGATCGAGCGCGCTGACCAACAGCTCCTTGATTGGCCGGAAGCCGCGGCGTCCCTGCGATTCGCGCTCCGCAATTCCGAACACTGTCCGTTCTGCGATATCGATCAACTCGTTGGTGCTGCGACCTTCCGTGCGAAACGCGCTTTCCGCGATATCCGTGCCCGCTCGAATGAGTGCGCGCAACACTGCGCGGTCGCGCACAATATCCGCGTACGCCGCGATGTTCGCGGCAGACGGTGTGTTGTCCGCGAGTTG
>JAYTEX010000134.1:0-10288 GCA_043734785.1 Pseudomonadota bacterium
CACATTTTCCGCACGCAGGACCGGAACGTATTGAAAGATAACGCTGGATCCCGTCAGGCTGTAAGACGTGTACCACAGCACCAGCCCCCAAAATACCGGGTTACGCAAGCGACGCCGCATCACGATACGGGCACGCTTTTCCGTGATCGGATGATTGACCTGCACGCTCCTTGATCGCGGAGGAATAAACCACCAGTGCACCGGGGCATTGAAGCAAAGATTTAACGCCGCAAGCACAACCAAGGTCGTGCGCCAGTCAAGCTGCGGAATGAGATACCCAATCAACGGCAGAAACACCGTCCCGGCAAGACCAGTAATCATGGTCACGGTGGTAATTCCGTTGCGTGCATCTTTGCCAAACACTTGATTGATCACCACGAACACGGGTTCGATCAAACAACAAGACAGGCACACGCCGAGGGTGAGCCAGATGAGATAGAACTGTGGAAGTGTCTGGACCTGCGACCAGATCAACAACAGCAAGCCTGCACCTAGGGATCCCAAGGTCATCAGCCAGCGACCACCGTAACGATCAAGCAGCGTCCCGATGGGATAAGCCATCGCGCCGGTAATCAGCAAGCCACAGGTCAGCGCGCCATTGATCGCGGGGTGCGACCAGCCCAGATCGCGTTCCATCGGTCCCGAAAACAAAGAAAAGCTGAAATACATCGTGCCCCACGACGTCATTTGCGCGAGGGCAAGCGGCCAAATCATCACCCAGCGGCGGTGTCGTTGCTTCCAGAATGCTTGCATGGAGGGCAGTTTAGCGAGTGCGGCGTGCTCAGACATTCTATCCTGGCTATCCTGGCCGGGACGGTCGCGTTCTGCCGCGATGAAGCCCTTAGCCTAGGCGGGTCCGGTGACAACCGTGCCTGGTTCAGACGTCGAACCAGGGCAATACCTTCTCCTGAGCGGCGATCGACCATTCGAAGGCGTTTGCGCTGGCGGCTGCTTGCGTAAGACATTCGGCGACGATGTCGGGATGGTTGGTGCGCTCGCTAAGATGGGCCGCCACCACGTGCTTGAGATGCGCGGATTGCATCGCTTTCAACAGGCTTTGCGACTGACCGTTGCTGAAGTGCCCGTAGTCGCCTGCGATGCGCCGCTTGAGACGCGCCGGATACGCGGAGGCCGCGAGCAACCCGGGATCATGATTGAACTCCAGCACCAATGCGTGACAGGTCTGATATAGCCCAATCACATGGGAAGTCAGGCTGCCTATATCGGTCAACACCCCGAGCCGGCTCGCACCTTCAATGAAAATAAATTGGCTGGGTTCGCGCGCATCATGCGGAACCGGCACCGGTTGGATCTCGAGTTCGCCGATCTGGAAAGCCTGGTGGGCGGAAATCTGGTGCCAGTGTGCCAACGAACCGCTGCGTGCTTCGGTCGCGACGCGTGTCCCACGAGTCGCATAAACCGGGATCTGGTATTTACGCGCCAGCGCGTCCACACCCCCCACGTGATCTTCGTGTTCATGCGTGACGAGAATGCCGGCGAGCGTTGCGGGGTCGAAGTCCAGTGCCTGCGCGCGCTCCTCGAAGGCGCGAATGGAGTAGCCGCAATCGATCAGCAGGGTGGTGGTCCCGGTGGACACCAGGGTTGCGTTGCCGGCACTGCCGCTGCCGATCATCGCACAGCGCATCAAATCGGCTCCGAGCAGTGGGGTGTCCGCTGTGTCATTAAAAATGCGCAGAATGCTCGCGGCGTCGACATCTTGCGCGCAGTCATCCTCAGCTTTCGAACTTGTTCAACTCGCGATTAAGTCGATCTAGAATCCGTTTGGAGATATCCCCCGTCTCCCACCGACCTTCCTTGTCGAGCACCACGACTTCGGTTTTTTCACCCACACCGGTCAGATTGAGTTGTAATTCGTGCTCATCGTCGTCGCCCCAGAACTTCATTTTCGCCAGCAAGCCACGTTTAGTAGCTTCCCCTTCGCGCGCGGGCACCCGGATGTAATAGATGCCACGATCCTTATCGGACTGATCGATATCGTAACCCGCGCGCGCTAGCGCAACTCCGGTACTGCGCCAAGCGGCGGAGAAATCTTCCCGCACCGATAAATAGACTTTGCCACCGCCGGCGCTGATAAGCTCAGCGCGCCCACTCCCGGTTCCAGCGTCGCCCGCATCCTCGGGATCCGGGTCGCGGTGATCACTTTTTTTCGCGACACTGTCAGGCGTGGCGCTCGCTGCGGCGTCTTGGCCATCACCAATGCCGAATTTCTGCTGCACCCGTTCGACCAGCACCGTTTCACGCGCGGCATCGCGGGTCTTGGCCTGCCAGACCATTTTGCCGTCCTTCTGGATCAACTCTTCAGCGCGATTCGATACATACAGCACGCTGGTGCCGGATTCCTCCCCTGGCTCGGCAAAAATCTTGAACTTCTCACGATGCAGTTCTTGTTCGTTTTCGATCCATGTGGTTTCGATGATGCCGAGTTCCTCATCGTTCAATTCGAGCGAATACCCCAGTTCTTGCATGAGCGCCACGAGTTGCGGCCAGATCTGGGTGGTGGCGCCAGACACAGCGATGACATGCTCGTTATCTAGCACACGCACCGCCTCGTTGGCGGTGCGTGCCAGTTCTTCCTCACGTTTACGGTCCGCTACCCGCTCTTGGTAGGTCGAATACTTCGCGGTTTCGCCGCCTTCAGGGATTGCCATCCGATCTTTGATCGCGTCGGTCGTCAAATCGGGCGGCACCTCCAAATCGGGCAGCGTCTTGCTTTTGCGGTATTCGACTCGATTGTCAGGCAGAACCTGGTCGAGTTTGGGCATTAGCTTGCTACAGCCAGCGAACGAGCCCACTGCGAGTAATACGATCAATAGAACCTGAACCATAGGGAGTGACCTCGAAACGGGACCTGAAGCCTGAAATTAAGCTGCGGGCGTTTAACTAGGCGTGAACGGGAACACCGGCATGCGCCATCGCAGCGCGGACTTTCTGCTGACCCTCGGCAGAAAGCCAGGTCAACGGTAGACGAATGCCGATATCGGCGCGGCCCTGAGCGTGGACCGCCCACTTCACGGGGATCGGGTTAGACTCACAAAATAAATCGCGGTGTAAGGGTGCCAGTGCCGCATCGATCCTCGCCGCGTGCGCCGCATCGCCAGCCAGCGCTGCCGCACACATCTCATGCATGGCACGAGGCGTCACATTGGCAGTGACCGAGATCACGCCATCTCCCCCGGCGAGAATGAATTCGCGGGCTGTCGCGTCATCGCCGCTCACGAGCAGAAAGTCCTTGCCGCAGAGTTCGCGGATCCGCGCGACCCGCGCGACTTCCCCAGTCGCTTCCTTGATCCCGATGATATTGGGCACCCTCGCCAGTCGTCCCACCGTTTCAACCTGCATGTCACACGCCGTGCGCCCCGGTACGTTGTAGAGAATTTGCGGAATCGCCACTGCATCCGCCACTGCCTTGTGATGAAGGTACAACCCTTCCTGCGTCGGCTTGTTGTAATACGGCGTGACGAGCAGGCAGGCATCCGCGCCGGCTTCCTTGGCAGCGGTGGTGAGGGCGATCGCCTCGGTGGTGGAGTTGGCACCGGTTCCTGCGATCACAGGCACCCTACCGCGCACCCAGTGCACCGTCCGGCGGATAACTTCGCAATGCTCGGTTTCGGTGAGCGTCGCGGACTCGCCGGTCGTGCCGACCGCGATGATGCCATCCGTATGCGCGCTGATGTGGATCTCGAGCAAGTCCGCATAGCGATCCCAATCAATCGCCGCATCACACGAGATGCCGCCCTTCATGGGCGTCACGATGGCGACCATACTGCCGCGGAGTTGTGCCATGCCAGGACCCCGGAAAAAAGGTCGTGCATAGTAGCCTTCCACCCCCCCTAACTCAAGACAGACCCAGCCAAATTTCAACCCCGCAGGTGCTCTACCAAGACCCCATGCGCGACGCGCTCAATCCAGCACACGCTTGCGGTGGATACGCGTTCACAGGCACAATTGGTCGCTCCCATGAAGACCCCGACCAAGTCGCCACCCGAGATCACACACAACTCTATCGCGATATCGCTGATGGGAGCGAACCGTGTTGGTCTGATTGAGGCTTTCGCCAAAGCGGTCCGCGACTGCGGTTGCAGCATCGGCGACAGCCGCATGACGGTGCTGGGCGATCGCTTCGCGCTGCTCCTGCTGCTGACCGGCACGTGGGATTCCATCGCGAAGATCGAAAGCATGCTGCCCAGGCTCGAAAGTCAGCTGCAGGTTAAAACGCTTTCGCAGCGCTCGGAGCCGCGCAAACGCCATACCAACATGATGCCGTACGCGATCGAAGTGGTGGCGGTCGACCGGCTAGGCATCGTGCATGAAATTACCCAGTTCTTTACCCAGCGCGAGATTGGCGTAGAGGATATGTATTCCGGTACTTATACTGCCGCCCACACCGGCACGCCAATGTTCTCCCTGCACATGACCATCAGCGTGCCGACGGACGTCTCGATCGCGGGCTTGCGCGGCGAATTCATGGATTTCTGCGACCACCTGAACCTGGATGCGATCATGGAGCCGGTTAAGTAACGGTCTGCACCATGCGCGCGGCAACCCCCGGCAAACGTCTTTTCGTCCTCGACACCAACGTACTGCTGCACGACCCCACCGCCGTGTTCCGTTTCAAGGAGCACGATATCTACTTGCCCATGATGGTGCTCGAAGAGCTCGATGCCGCCAAGAAGGGGGTGTCCGAGGTGGCGCGTAATGCGCGCCAGGTGAGCCGCTGCCTGGATGAATTAATCGACGACGCCGACCGCGCGGCGATTGAAGCGGGACTCCCTCTGCCGGGTCCGAGCAATGGAATGGCCGGTGCTCCGCCATCGGGGCGGCTGTTCCTGCAGACCGCCACGCTACCGACCACCCTCATGTTGGACTTGCCCGGCAAGACGCCTGACAACAGCATTCTGAACACCACCCTGGCGCTCAAGGAACGGCATCCGACCATCGATGTCACGCTGGTGTCGAAAGACATCAACCTGCGGATCAAGTCACGCGTACTCGGTATCTCGGCCGAGGACTATTACAATGACATGGTCCTCGACGACATCAACCTGCTGTATACCGGCACGCGCGCGCTGCCCGTGAATTTTTGGGAACAGCAAGGCGATGATCTGAAATGCTGGCAAGAGGACGCGCTTACCCTGTATTCGCTGCCGGTCAGCAAGTTCGAACGCTTCTATGCCAACGAGTTCCTCTACAGCGCTGGCGACGACGGCCTGGAACTCGTGGCGCGACGGATCGATGCGTCGCGTGTGATCCTCGAACGCACCCGTGATTATCGTCAGCAGCGGCACGCCGTGTGGGGCTTGACCGCGCGTAATCGAGAACAGAGCTTCGCGCTTAACCTGTTGTTGGATCCCGAGATCGATTTCGTGACCTTGCTCGGCGCCGCCGGCACCGGCAAGACGCTGCTCGCGCTAGCCGCCGGACTCGCCCAGTCGCTGGATACCAAACGTTATCGCGAAGTGATCGTAACCCGCGAAACGGTTCCTTTGGGTGAAGATATCGGGTTTCTGCCGGGCACCGAAGAAGAAAAAATGAATCCCTGGATGGGCGCCCTGATGGACAACCTTGAGGTTCTCGCCGAAACTCAAGAAGGCGGCGATTGGGGTCGCGCCGCGACTGCAGACCTGCTGCAGAATCGGGTAAAAGTACGCTCGATGAACTTCATGCGTGGACGCACCTTCTTCAATCGATACCTGATCATTGACGAAGCCCAGAATCTCACCGCCAAACAGATGCGGACCTTGATCACCCGCGCCGGCGCGGGCACCAAGATCGTCTGCTGCGGCAATATCGCGCAAATCGACACGCCCTATCTGAGCGAGACCACTTCTGGACTGACCTATATAGTCGATCGCTTCAAGGGCTGGTCATACGGCGGCCACATCACCTTAATACGCGGCGAGCGCTCGCGCCTCGCCGACTACGCCGTTCAGCACCTTTA
The DNA here is from genome assembly GCA_043734785.1 of Pseudomonadota bacterium. Lineage (GTDB taxonomy): Bacteria > Pseudomonadota > Gammaproteobacteria > CAIKBL01. The sequence goes on from JAYTEX010000134.1 coordinate 5,960, forward strand.
AGTGCGCCACGACGCCCGTGTGATGCGGGCGCCGAACCGCGGAGGCGCGCAGACTTGCGATTTCAGAGGGATCGCGGGAGCACATTAGCGTGGCAGGAACCGCCTCCAAACCGACGATTACGGTCCCCGCTACGGCGAGCAGCACGGCCGCGTACGCAGCCGCACTGAGTGCCTACACACGTGTGCTGTGGCGGCACTCATCCGCGCTCGATGAACGCGGAGATGCTGCGACGGTCCATGGCTTTCGAGTTGCGCTGCGCGCCCTGCGCAGCCTTTTCAAAGCTGCCAAGGACTTTTTCGATGAAGCCCCGCGCGCTCATTTTCAGGCTGAGTTTACCTGGCTGAGCCAGCGCTCGGCGCCAGTGCGCGATCTGGATGTCCTGTGCGCGGCATTGCCCGGCTATCTTGCAGGCGTTGCTGAATCAGCCCGGCGACTCGAGAGCGGTCTCGTTCCGGTACTCGCTGCCACCCGGGCGAGCTATTACGCCGATCTGCGGACGGCCTTGCACAGTGCACGTTATCGGCGCCTGGTCAAAGATTGGCAGGCCGCCCTGGCCACGCTGCGCACGGCTTCGGACAAGGTGCCGACAATCGGCACCCACGTGCATCGCGCGCTGGCGCGCCGAGGACGCGCGATCCTGCGTTTTCGTCGCCGGCAACTTGCACAACCCGAATTTCTGCATGCGTTTCGTAAACACTGCAAACGACTGCGCTACCTGCTTGAGGCGTTTCAGACGCTGTTCGAACCAGAACAGCTGCAGGCGGCACTTAAGGCCTGCCGAGAAGTTCAAACGGTATGTGGTGAACGGTGGGATCTCGAGGTGCATGCGGCCTTGTTGGCAAGCCTTGCGCCGCGGGTCCGCCCGCCCCTCGCAGCCGCTGATCTGAGCGCGCTGATGAACGCCTTGACCATCGCACGCGAGTCGCGCTCTACTCTTGCCATGAACGCAAGCAAAGATTTTCAGCGCAATTTAAGCCTACCAGATTTGTGCATACCGCCCGAGGACGCACGCTCATGATTGTGTGTGCGACCTACAACATCAAAGGCGGTGTTGGTAAAACTGCCGCGGCGGTCAACCTCGGATATCTCGCAAGTCGCAATGGCTACCGCACCCTGGTATGGGATCTCGATCCGCAGGGCGCCGCGAGCTTCTACCTGCGAGGGGAATCGCTGGGCGCGCTGGAGCTGGACGATCTACTCAATAAGAAGCGCGGGATTACCGAGGCGATTCGCGCCACCGACTATCCCAAACTGGATTTGCTGCCGGCCTCGCTCGCCTACCGCAATCTGGATGTCGCGCTCAGCGAATTCAAGAATCCGACCCGCCGACTGGGCAAGCTGCTGGCGCCGCTTGCCGCGCACTACGACCTGGCCCTACTGGATTGCGCGCCTAATCTCTCGGTGGCTTCCGAAAATATCTTCGCGCTCGCGGATTGGTTGCTGGTGCCGATTATTCCCACTCCGCTATCGATTCGGGCCTACGAACAACTGCAGGCCTTTTGGGCCGCAGACGCCATGGCCAGCGCTAAACTGCTCCCTTTTTTTTCGATGGTCGATCGGCGCCGCCAATTGCACTGCGATCTGGTCACGAGTTTCGCGCAAACCCATCCAGAGGTGCTGCGCAGTTTCATCCCTTATGCCAGTCAGGTCGAACGGATGGGCGAGCAGCGCGCGCCGATTCAGGCATTCGCACCGACCAGCCCCGGCGCGCGGGCGTTTGGCGCGCTATGGCAGGCGTTTTGTGGGCGCATCGCAATCGCACCCGGCGCGCCCAGTGCCGGCTGAGTTAGACCCGCCTCAACTGGCTACTCTCGCGCGCGACCTCAAAACGCAGGCGCGCGCGCTCGGTTTCGCTGAGGTTGGCATCACGCGCACGGACCTTGCTGCAGACGAGGCCTTGCTCGAAGCCTGGCTAGCGCTCGGCTACCACGGTGAGATGCAGTATCTCGAAGGGCACGGTCGCAAGCGCAGCCGACCGGCACTGCTGGTGCCGGGGACAATCAGCGTGGTGTGCGTGATGCTGAATTATCTGCCCCGCCTGGCACGTCCCATGACAGAAGTACTGGCCGATCCGACGCGCGGTTATATCGCGCGCTACGCGCTTGGCCGCGACTACCACAAAGTGGTGCGCGGTCGCCTGCGCGCATTGGCGCGCAAGGTTGAGGCGATGATCGGGCCCTTCGGCTATCGCGTGTTCAGCGACAGTGCGCCGGTCCTCGAGAAGGCGCTTGCCCGTAATGCCGGGCTCGGCTGGATCGGCAAACACACCAACCTGCTGAACCGCGTGCACGGCTCATGGTGTTTTCTCGGCGAAATTTATACGGATCTGGCGTTGCCGGCGGACGCACCCCATACGGAGAATTATTGCGGCAGTTGTACGCGCTGCCTGGAAGTCTGCCCGACCCAGGCGATCATCGCGCCATACACGCTCGACGCGCGACGCTGTATCGCCTATCTCACGATCGAATCCAGCGAGGCAATTCCAGTGGAGATGCGTCCCTTGATTGGCAATCGAATCTTCGGTTGCGACGACTGTCAGACTTTCTGCCCCTGGAATCGCTACGCGAGCGTCACTGCAGAGGCCGATTTTGCGGTTCGTCATGGCCTGGATGATCAATCTCTATTGACGCTATGGCAATGGGACGAGGCCGCTTTCCTGAGCCATACCGAAGGCAGTGCCATGCGGCGGATAGGGTTTGAACAGTGGCGCCGTAATCTGGCGGTCGCGCTTGGTAATGCACCGTCCAACCCGACGATTGCCGATGCGCTGCGCGCCAGTTTGGATGGTGCAACCCCGCTGGTGCGCGAGCACATCGAGTGGGCACTAGCTAGGCAGGTCCCTCCTCCGGCGACATCCATTAAACCCGCATGCGAGACGGGCCGCTAGATCTCCTCAACCTCAGCAGGTCCTCGCCATGCCCCAGCCGCGTCAGATTGAGGATACAAGTGCGTCAGCAATGACCAGCTACTTCGATCTTAACGAGCAGACCTATGACTGGTGCGTGCGGGTGTTCGAGCGCGCCAAAAATCTGCTCGGGGTGCGCATCGTGATGCATCAAGACGCGCGCCAGCTCCACGAGGGCGATGTCTTCCTGTTCAATCATTTCGCGCGCGCCGAAACCTTTATTCCCCAGTACTGTATTTACCAGGAAACCGGGGCGCTATGCCGTTCGATCGCGGCCGGTGAGTTCTTCAGGGGCGGCGATCGGATCACTAACCTGCTGCGTGACCTCGGCGCGGTGCCCAACGACCATCCGGAGCTCCTGCCGCTGCTGGCTATCGATATCCTAAAAGGCCGCAAGATCATCGTCTTTCCGGAAGGTGGAATGGTCAAGGATCGACAGGTACTCGATGAGCAAGGAGATTTCAGCGTCTACTCGCGCTCGTCCAGGAGTCGCCGCAAGCATCATTCAGGCGCCGCGCGACTCGCCGTTGGCCTGCAGATTTTCAAGCAGGCCGTACTGCACAAAGTCATGCGCAGCAAGCAGCGCGACTTGGAGCTTTGGGCCGAGCGATTGGGGCTGCCATCGGCGGCGATTCTGATCGAGCGCGCGCGCAAGCCGGTGACTGTGGTACCGGCCAACATCACCTTCTATCCGCTGCGTGCGCAGGACAATTTTCTGCGCCGTGGCGCTGATCTGGTACTCGGCAATCTGAGTCCGCGCGCGGTTGAAGAGCTGATTATCGAAGGCAATCTGTTCTTCAAGGCGACGGACATGGATATTCGCTGCGGAGCGCCGATCCGAGCGCACGAACACTGGGAGTGGTGGGAGCGACTGGTGGTAAGTTACATGGCGCGCAGCGTGCCTAGCCTCGAGGCGATTTTCGAGCACGAATACCTGCAAGAAAATCCGATCCGCAAGATCGCCGCCAAGAGTTTGCATACCAGCATCGAAACCTTGCGTGACCGCTACATGCACGAAATTTATCAGCAAGTGACGGTAAACCTCAGCCACCTCGCGGCACTTGCTATCCAGCGCTTGGTGGCCGGCGGGGTGCGCGAGTTCTCACTGAAAGATCTCGCGAAGATCCTGTATGTGGCCGTGAAGCGCCTGCAACCACACACCAGCGTGCATCTTCACCGCAGTTTGATCAATCCGCATAACTATCGCAGTTTGCTCGAAGGGGGCTCGCCGGATCTGCAGCAATTCTTAGACTCTGCGGTCGCCGCGCGACTCCTGGTAATCGACGGGGATCGCGCGCGCGCGCTAGACAAGCTGGCACTGGACCACACCTTCGATCAGATTCGACTCGAGAATCCGATCGAAGTGTACGCCAATGAAGTGGCGCCGCTGAGGGCGGTGGATGACGCAGTCGCTGCAGCCCTA
>JAYTEX010000135.1:0-14460 GCA_043734785.1 Pseudomonadota bacterium
ATGATTGACCATCAAATTGGAACCGGCACGCTGGCCTCAAGCGGCAAAGCTGTCGTGGTGCATTACACGGGTTGGTTGTTCGACAGTGCCGCACTCGATCACAAAGGACGCAAGTTCGATAGCTCGCGCGATCGCGGCGAGCCGTTCGGCTTTACCCTCGGCGCGGGTCAGGTCATCAAAGGCTGGGATCAAGGAGTGGACGGCATGCGGGTCGGCGGCCAACGCACACTGACCGTTCCGCCGGAACTCGGCTATGGGACGCGCGGCGCCGGTGCTGTGATTCCGCCGAATGCGACCCTGATTTTCGACGTGGAGTTGCTCGAAGTCAATTAAGCGATACCGGCGCCTCTCAACGGGGAGCGTGCATCAACACGACTTCATCGTTGTCGTCGTGACAGAGGCGCCGATGTTCATCAGCACCGCCACGGTCCTGGCGGTGAATCCCTGCGCACCGTGCACACGAACGATCCAGTGCATGGTCGTGTCCAGATACTCCCATAGGGTCGAGAACTCGCCGTCCTGTCCTGGTGTACTGGAGTTGCGCGGGAAATCGAACATCCAGGTTTGCCATTGCTCATCGAAGAACTGGTTCACGCCGAAGAAGTCAGTGCCAGCTCGTCCTAACTCGACCAGCCAATAATCATCACCGGTCTGCTCGCCGATTCGGCAATATTGATAGACCAGGTATTGAATCCATCGCCTCGGCGCGTCGAACCAATATTCGGTGCTGGATAGACTCGGCTTCATAGATCGAACCCCGTAACATTGCCGAGTGATGAATGCTACGGACCAAGATTGCAACTCTGCCGCTGTTGCCGCGAAGCTTCGCCGCTTCGAGTTGGAGGACCTTGATGTTATATATCCCAGATCCTGAAGGCGAGACCAAGCGTCTCGCCGCGTTGCGTGTGCTCGACGTGCTGGACAGTCGTCCAGAGGCCGAATTCGACGCCTTGGTGCAGGTCGCCGCACGAATTTTCGGTGTGCCGATTGCGCTCATTAGCTTGGTCGATGCCGAGCGCCAATGGTTCAAGGCCAGTATCGGTTTGCCCGATGTCTTGGCAACGCCGCGCGACATCTCCTTCTGTGCCTACACGATTATGACTGACGAGTTGTTAGAGATCCCGGATGCCCGTCAGGACCCGCGCTTCTGTGACAACCCGCTGGTGGTCGGTCAGCCAGGCATTCGGTTCTACGCCGGCGCACCGCTGCGCTTGCAGGACGGCAGCCGTGTCGGCACCTTGTGTGTGATCGATATCGAACCCCGTGAGTTGAACGAGACCCAGCGCGAGAACCTGCGCAGCTTGGCCGCAGTCGCAGCGCGTGCGCTCGAAGGTCGACAAGCGCTGCGTGCACTGGTCGTCAGCGAGGGACGTTTTAGGGCGCTTAGCGAAAACTCTCCGGTCGGACTCTACTGCACTGATGCGCAAGGGAACTGCACCTATACGAACCAGCGCTGGCAGGACATTTTTGGGCTCTCGCCAGCGCAAAGCCTCGGCCAAGGATGGGTAAGCACCGTGCATCCGCAAGACCGGGACAAGATTATTGCCGAGTGGCAGCGAGCCGCGCGCGGTCGTGTCGAGTTCAACATAGATTTCCGCATCCTGCATACCGGCACGGACATACGCTATGTCCACGCGCGCGCTCGCGCAGTCGAGGACGAAGACAATGAGGTCATCGCCTATGTCGGCTCGGTCGAGAATGTGACTGAGCGCCGCGACATACTGCAGCGACTGACCAGCATCATCGATGGTACACACGTTGGTACCTGGGAGTGGCACGTGCCAACCGGGGCCGTGAAAGTTAACGAGCGTTTGGCGGAGACCCTCGGTTACTCGCTAGCGGAGCTGGGCCCGGTGACGTTCGAAACCTGGATGGACCACCTCCATCCCGACGACCATGCCCGCTCAGCCGAGCTCATGGAACAGCATTTCGCGGGCCGCCGCGATCGCTACGACTGCGAATTTCGCCTGCGTCATCGTGACGGTCATTGGGTTTGGGTGCTTGGCCGGGGCAGAGTCGCCAGCTGGACCGCCGAAGGCGCGCCGGAATGGATGTTCGGAACCCACCAGGACGTCACGCAACGCGTGCACGACCAACTGGCGCTCCAAAGTGCAAAGGAGCGTCTAACCGTCGCCACCGAAGGTGGTGGGGTGGGTATCTGGGATCTGGATCTCACTAACGAGACTTTGTCCTGCGACCCCGTGACGTGCCGGCTGTTTGGCGTCGAGATGACGAGAGATACCGAGCATCTGGAATTTTGGACGCAATATTTGCATCCGGACGATCGCGCGGCCACCCTACAAACGATAGAGATCGCGCTCCAGGATGGCGCGTCGATCGACATCGAATTCCGCATTAGGCGACCGGATGGCATGCTGCGTCACGTGCGTGCTTCTGGGCGGATTTTCCGCGATGGGAACGGGCGCGCGGTGCGCATTCTTGGCGTGAATCTGGATGTCACCGAGCAGCGACTTCAGACTGCGGAACTGGCCGCGCAGCACGCGCTGTTACAGGTCACGCTGAACTCGATTGGTGACTCGGTGATCACGACCGATGCCGAGGGTCGAGTGGTGTGGCTGAACCCGGTCGCCGAACGCATGACGGGTTGGTTGAAAGCCGAAGCGCAAGGTCGGCTTCTGCCGCAGGTATTCCATATCGTCAGTGAGACGACTCGGCAGATTGCCCCCAACCCGGTCGCAATGTGCATAGCGCACGGCAAGTTCGTCGGTCTGGCCAATCATACGGTGCTGATTTCGCGCACCGGCGAAGAGCACTCGATCGAGGATTCCGCAGCGCCGATTCTCAACGATAGCGGCTCAGTGCTGGGCGTAGTGCTGGTATTTCACGACGTTACCGAGCAGCGTCGCTTGTCGAGCGAGATGAATTACCGCGTAGCGCACGATGCTCTGACTGGGTTGGTCAACCGCTCCGAGTTTGAGCTCCGCCTGCGCCGCGTGCTGACCCAATCACACGAGGCGCATAATTCCCACGCGCTGATGTACATCGATCTCGACCAATTCAAACTGGTTAATGACGCCTGCGGACATGCAGTGGGGGATCAACTCTTGCAACAGGTGGCCACATTATTGCAGGACACAGTCCGTGACCGCGACACCTTGGCGCGGCTGGGCGGGGATGAGTTCGGCGTCATCCTCGAGCATTGCTCGATCGCACAAGCGCAACGGGTGGCCGAAAAAATTTGCCAGCGCATGGATGACTTCCGCTTCAACCATGAAGAGCGGCGCTTTCGCATCGGCACCAGTATCGGCTTGGTCCCGATAGATGATCGCTGGGCGACACCGGAGGCCATCCTGCAGGCCGCCGATACCTCATGCTACGCGGCGAAGGAAGCGGGTCGAAATCGCGTTCATGTGTGGTTTGATACCGATACCGCCATGCGCGCACGGCACGGCGAGATGCAATGGACGACCCGTATCGAACAAGCCCTTGATGAGAATCGATTCGTGCTTTTCGCGCAGCGCATCGTGGCCCTGGATGATGAGTCGCGCGGCGTGCACGCTGAAGTGTTGTTGAGAATGGAGGTTGACGGAGGGGTCTTGGTGCTGCCCGGCGCTTTCCTGCCGGCGGCAGAACGCTTTCACCTCGCGTCGCGTATTGATCGCTGGGTGCTGAAGCGTGCAATCGCATGGATTACCGCGGCACCATCGCTCGACTTTCTAGAAAATCTCAGCGTGAATCTATCGGGACAGTCAGTGGGTGATCGCGCATTTCACCACTGGGCCGTCGAAGTACTCTCTGCTGCAAGCGAAGCGATTTGCCGGAAATTATGTTTCGAGGTTACCGAAACCGCGGCGGTGACGAATCTGGCGGAAGCCTCGCTGTTTTTTGAGAAGATACGTGCCTTGGGCGTGCGCGTGGCGTTGGACGATTTCGGTGCCGGTGCGTCTTCCTTCAGCTACTTGAAAACGATGCCAGTCGATTTCCTGAAGATCGATGGTCAATTCATTCGAGGTTTAGTCAACGATCCACTCGACGAAGTCACGGTCCGATGTTTCATTGATATTGCAAAAGTGATCGGCATGAAGACCGTTGCCGAGTTCGTAGATCAGCCCGAGGTGCTAACAAAAATACGCGCTATGGGCATCGATTTCGCACAGGGCTTTCTGCTGCATAAACCGGAACCTATCGACGGGCTGTTGACCCCGCATGTTCACTAATCGTTGAGATTAAGGATTCGCCATGGCCGAGATTGCCGAACCCATTCGCACGCGTGACGTCTCTATTTGGAACGATGAGGCCGACATTTTAATTATTGGTTACGGCATCGCCGGTGCCTGTGCCGCACTGGAGGCGAGACGTGCCGGGGCGAGCGTGCTCGTGATAGAACGGGCCAGCGGCGGTGGTGGCGCCAGTGCTGTTTCGTGCGGAATATTTTATCTCGGGGGCGGTACCCCCGTGCAAACCGCCTGTGGCTATCAGGACACGCCGGACAACATGTACCGCTACCTCGCGGCAAGCATACAACCCTCCAATCCGGATGCGTTGCGGGCCTTCTGCGAAGGTAGCGTCGATCACTTCAATTGGCTGGAGGCTCAGGGCGTCCCTTTCGAGCGGACCTCTTATTCTGGCAAGGCGATGTTCTTGATGAGCACTGAATGCCTAATGAGCACCGGCAACGAATCCGTGTGGCCGTTTCGAGATATCGCCACCCCCGTCATGCGGGGGCATGCGGTCGCGGCCGAAGGCGATAGCGCGGGGGGAGTTGCGATGACCGCGCTGTTCGCGGCGTGTGAAAGCGCTGGCGTTCGCGTGCTTTATGATGGTCGCGTCACCGACCTCATTACCGGCGATGCGGGAAGCGTAGCCGGCGTCCGTCTGCGGCAGGCGGGAAGTACGCTCGACGTTCGCGCGAATAGTGCCGTCATCATTGCCGCGGGCGGATTCAGTTTTAATCGATCAATGGTCAAAACGCATATTCCGCTGCTAAGTGAAACTGCTGAGCCATTTGGGGTTCCCTATAACGACGGCTCTGGGATTGCGCTCGGCCAGTCCGTTGGCGGAACAGTCGAAGCAATGGACGGAGTCGTTGGCACGGCCTCGTTTTATCCACCAGCGGATCTCATCAAAGGCGTACTGGTGAATTCGCATGGAGAGCGATTCGTCGCGGAGGACAGCTACCACGGTCGCACCGCATCCCACATCATGACGCAGCCGGACCAGATTGCGTATCTCATTGTCGACTCAGATATCTTCGCCTACCCCGAACTCGAATTCCCCCATCACACCCTGGTCGATGGATGGGATACGGTCCCCGAGATGGCAGCAGGCCTAGGGGTCCCGACGGGATCGTTGCAACGCACACTCGCCGAGTATAACGCTGACGCCACGTTGGGCAGCGATACCCAATTCCACAAACACGGCGATTGGTTAAAGCCGCTTGACAGCCCCCCTTTCGCGGCTTTCGACGTGTCATTCAGTCGCTCGACCTATCTCTATCTCACGCTCGGCGGGTTACGCACCAACCGGCATGGCGAGGTGCTGGGCAGCTCCGGCCTGCCGCTCGGCGGTCTCTATGCGGTCGGCGGATCGGCTGCGCATCTGCCGCGAAGCGGCATGAGCTACGCAAGTGGATTAAGTCTCGCGACCGGTTCTTTCTTCGGAAGACGGGCCGGACAGCACGCTGCCATGCGATGTATGGCAGTCCCGTCAAGGTGAGGATAGACCACTACAAAGCCCGACTATAATTCTTAGCAATAAGAGCAGGTGACATTCACGCAACAAAGAGAAACCATTATGGACAACAACAATTTCGATCACGACGCGGTAACATCCAAACTGAATCATCTGCTGGAGATGGAGCTGGCGGGCGTAGTCAGATATACCCATTACTCCTTCATGGTCTTCGGCTACGGCCGCATCCCGATCGTGTCATGGCTTCGAAATGAAGCCACAGAAGCCTTAACTCACGCCCAAGAGCTGGGTGAGTTGATCACCACGCTCGGCGGACATCCGTCTTTGGGGATCGGTCCGTTACTGGAAACGCACAAGCATCATATCGGCGATATCTTGCGGGAGTCGCTCCAGCACGAAAACGCTGCCTTGCAGCAATATCACGAGCTGCTGGAGCTGGTCCGAGACCGTAGCGTTAATCTGGAAGAATTCGCGCGCCGACTCATCTCCGTCGAAGAAACCCACGCTGGCGAAGTCAATAAAATGTTGCGCAATCCTGGAGAGCTCGGGGAATTTATCTCAAATTGACGCCTGAAATACCGGGCGGTTGCAGGGCGCCGCGATCTGTTCATAGGGTGCCGAGGCGAATATTTCCGCATCGATGCCTCGCCTCTGCGCTTGGCCCTTTATGCCGCCGCAACCGGTTACGACGCCACGCCGACGGCGCCGCTGCTGACCAGCGCCGCCACTTGCGCAGCGTCGTAACCGAGTTCGGCCAGTATTTCCAGGGTATGCTCGCCCAGCCGCGGTGCCGGTCGTGCCCACGCGATGGGTTGGCCGTGCGCCAGCCACGGTAAGCGCACCAGAGGCACCCCGTCGGAATCAATAAAGGTGCCGCGTTCTTTGGCGACATCGCTCAAAACCGCCTCCTCCAGACCGCTGACCCGCGTGACGGGAACCCCGGCGCGGGTAAAACGTTCAATCCAGGTTTCGACATCTTGACCCGCCAGCAGACTGTTCAACGTCTCTTCCAGTGCGCGCAAGTTCTCGCTGCGTGCGCTGGGGGTCGCGAAGCGCGCGTCGTGGCCCAGCGCAGGGGCATCCAGCGCGCGCACCACGGCCTCCCACAAACGCTGGCTGGGTGCCGCGATCAGCATCTCAGCATCGCGCGCGCGATAACACTGGTAGGGTGCCGCGATCGGGTTGCCCGAGCCGGCCTTCGGTGGCCGTTTGCCCGACAGCCGCGCGGCCGATGCCTGGTAGGGAATCACACTGAAAGCCGTATCCACCAAGGCCGTTTCAAGCGCACCCACGCGCTGTCCCTTCTGCCGCGCAAGCAGGGCGGCGAGCACCCCCATCGCAATCCATTGACCGCTACCCAGGTCAATCAGCGAAGGCGCGCAACGGGTCGGGGGCGAGTCATCGTGTCCTGTCATTTGCATGATGCCGGTGAAAGCCTGCACCAGGGGATCGTAGCCCGGCATCGCCGCGCCGACTGGTCCGGTACCAAAGGCGTTAAGGTCGTAATAAAGCACCTCCGGGTTACGCGCGCGCGCCGCCGTCTGGCCGATACCGATGCGGTCCGCCACCCCCGGTCGCATGCTTTGAATGACCACATCCGCGGTCGCGATCAGCGCCATCGCGACCGCGACACCCTCGGGTATTTTAAGATCGATCACCATGCCGCGTTTGCCTGCGCCAACGTGGCGGTGGGTCAGGCTCATGCCCTCGACGAAGGGCGGCCAGGCACGGGAATCGTCACCTTGCGGCGGCTCTACCTTGATCACGTCGGCGCCCAATTGGGCCAAGATCATGGCCCCGTAAGGCCCCGCCATGTTGGAGGAGAAATCGGCAATCTTCACGCCGGCCAGCGGTTGCAGAGTTGGCGGCTGAGAGGGGTGGTTTGAATCATTGGGCATGGCGCTTTACTGCTCAGCAATGGGTGCTTGCGCCAGAACACCGTCGCGGCGCAACCGAGCCAGCTCATCCGCGCTGACCCCCAGACTCTGTAGCAGCGCATCGGCATGCGCGCCCACGCGCGGCGGCGGGCCGGCCGGGCCAACCGGGGTGCTGCCGAAATCTACCGGCGTGGCGACGCCGTTGAAGCTTTCGGGTGCGGGCTCCCCTGCGGGTACGGGTACGTTAACCAACGCGCCGCACGCGAGCACCTGCGGGTCTGCCAGCAGATCGTCCACCGAGTTGATCGGGGCCCACCAGACTTCGTGCTGGCGAAAGATAGCGGCCCACTCCGCGCGCGTGTGGCGCGCCGCGAGCCCGTCAATCGCCACCACCAGGGCCTCTGCATTGCGTCGGCGATCGCGCGGCGTGGTGAAGCGCTCGTCGTTTAGCAGCGCCGGTTCGCCCAAGGCTTCGACGATGCCGGGCCAGTGCCGCTCTGACTCGGCACCTACCAGCCAGAACCATTTGCCGTCGCCGGCGCGATAAGAATTCATCAGGGGGTTCTGCGGTTTAGTGCGCGCGGGTGGCGGTGCAATCCGTCCCAGGCCGACTCGCGTCGCCACATCCATACCGATGCTGTAGATCCCGGTGCGCAACAACGACGTTGCCACCAGTTGACCCTGGCCCGTGCGCTCGCGGTGAAACAGTGCCCCCATGATGCCGGAGACCATCGTGATGGCCGTCACGTTGTCGCCCAATCCACCGGGCAGCACGGGTGGTGAGGTCCCCGGCGGCGTAGCGCGTTCGGCCAGACCGCTGCGTCCTGAGTACGCCGCCATGTCGTAACCCGGTGCATCGCGGTCCGGTCCTTCAAGGCCATAGGCCGTCAGGCTCGCATAGACCAAGGAGGGATGTTTCGCCAGCAAGGTGGCGTGGTCCAGCCCTACCCGCTCCAGGAACTGCGGTCGCATGTTGGTGATAAACACATCGGCGGTCGCGACCAGGCGTTGGACCAGTGCCGTTCCGTGCGGATGGTTCACGTCCAGCGCGATGCTTTTCTTGCCGCGGTTGTATAGGTCAAACGGTGGGCAGCGTTCTTCCTTGGAGCCCGAAAGCGCGCCGAACAGCTGGCGCATCGGGTCGCCCTTGGGCATTTCGATCTTCACGACTTCGGCGCCCCAGTCGGCCAGGATGCCACCCGCTGCAGGGCCGGCGACCCAAAGCCCCATCTCCACCACGCGGATCCCCTTGAGCAAGCTCATTTTGTGGCCCTTCCGCGAAACACCGGTGGCCGCTTCTCCATGAACGCGCGCGGGCCCTCTTTGGCATCGTCCATCGCAGCGTTTTCTTTGGTGCATTGGGTTTCAATGGCAAAGGCTTCTTCGAGCGGTCGACCGTTGGAGCGCACCATCACCTCCTTGGTTTTTTCAAGCGCCACCGGCGCACCTAGGCTGACACGGCGCGCCAGATCAAGCGCCGTCGCCATCACCTGGTCCGGTGGCACCACGCGGTTGACCAGCCCCATCGCAAGCGCCTGCTGCGCGGTCACGGGCTCCCCCAGCAGCAGCAGTTCCATCGCGTGCGCCCAAGATACCTGCCGCGCCATACGTACCAGCGAGCCGCCACTGGCGATAAGGCCCCGGCGCACCTCGGTGACGGCGATGGTGGCCGTGCTCGACATCACGCGGAGATCGGTGCTCATCACAAACTCCGCACCGCCCGCATAAGCGTGGCCATTAATCGCGGCAATGACCGGTTTAAAAAAACTGGCGTTGCGCAGCAGTGCCGCGTGCAATTGTTTGCGGTCCGCGGCGAAGCGCTCTTCCCATTCGCCCTGCGGCGCGCGGGTCTTCATCATCAACGGAATCAAGCTGCCCATGTCGCCCCCGGACGAAAACGCCTGGTCTCCAGCCCCGGTCACCACGACCACCCGCACCGAGGGGTCGTCCGCAATCTCGCGCCAGAACTGAGCGAGTCGCACGATCATTTCCGGCGACAGTGCATTGCGCTTTTCGGCACGGTTAAGGGTGACGATGGCGATGCCGTCGTGTTGCTCGGTCAGAATGTGGGGCATAAAGACTACTCGTTCTGGTTAGGTGTGGGGCACCGCACGCTCCGCCGTCGCCCTGCCGGAACCTATATGCGCATCAGCGTGACGAAAGTACCGGCAAATCGATGGTTGATGCAATCGGACGTATCGATCAGTGCAGTCGCGGAGCTACTGCGGCATGCCGACATTCGGGTAACGATGCGTGGGCCTGCGGGGCAGCAGGGGCAAACGCCCAAAGCTTAGGCGCTGGCCACAACCTGCGGTTGATCTTACGGAAGCTACGGCTTTTTTTTTGCCTGGCGCTGGGATCAAATCAGTCACCGAACTCTCACGACACCAATACCCGCCTCCGTTTAGGATGCAGGAAAAGCGATTTTTTCAGGGACGACTATCTAAAAAAGGCTTCATTTCCACGGTCCGGTGTCGCTAATGGGCGCCCGACACTAAGACGCCTGCCGTCACTAGGGATTCGATCTCGCTTGCGTCCCTGCCCAACACCTGGCTCAGAACCTCGGCATTGTGTTCACCCAGGCGTGGCGCGAGGTACGGAGAATCGGCAGGGTAGTCGGAGGTTTTTATCGGCATCCCGGGAATTTGAAAACTACCGGCAATCGGATCGGTCACGGTGCGTACGGTGCCACGTTCGAGGAAATGGGGATGGGTGAGGGTCTCCTTAACGCTCAATACCGGCGCACAGGGGACGTTGTGCGCTTCCAGCTTCGCGAGCGCAGCGGTTACGTCAGGGAACTCGTCTAACCACGCCGCAATGAGCGTATTGACCTCCGCACGGCGTTGCACTCTTTCCGCATCAAGTGCGTAGCGCGGATCCTCAGCCAGTTGAGGGCGCCCCATGGCGGCGCACAGATCGCGCCAATGATGCAGAAAGCCCACTAACACCAGGCATCTATCCTTCACCGGAAAGATGCCGACCGGGCAAACGTAGGAGAAGTGACGCCCCCCGCGGGTGGGCTCGATCGCGCCGTCGCTGGCGCTCGCCTGGTGCACACCAGCCTCGTGGTAGTGGTAATAGCAATCGAGCAGTGCGATGTCCAGAGCCTGCCCGCGGCCCGTACGGTATCGATGCAACAGCGCCGCGGCGATCGCAAAGGCGGCATGCACGCCAGTGCTGACATCACCAAGGCCAAGGCTCGGCAAACACGGCAATTCGTCCGGTTCGCCGATCATCGAGGTAACGCCGGCGTAAGCCTGCGCGATGGGATCGTAACCGGGTTTAGCGGACAAAGGACCGCGTTGTCCCAACGCCGATATCGAGCATAGGATGATGTCTTTGCGTAGACCTTGCAGCGCTTCAAAACCTAGGCCGAGTTTATCCATTATCCCGGGACGAAAATTCTCCACCACGACATCACAACACCGAACTAAATCGCGGATCAATGCGATGCCTTCGGGTTTGCGAAAGTCGATGCACACGCTGCGCTTATTGAGGTTCTGTTGGATGAAATACAGGCTCCGCTCATTGCGCAATTTTGAAATGGCGCGAACCATATCGCCATCCGGGGCAGATTCTACTTTGATGACGTCCGCACCCATTTCCGCAAATAAGCGGGTGCAGGTCGGGCCGGCCAAGACTCGCGTCAAATCAAGAATCCGTATCCCGGTCAACAGGTGTTCATTGTTCAACGCATTCTCCTACTCGATGGAATCAGCACCTTGAATCTTGGGCTGCCGACGCAGCATGTGGTGCGCGCACCTTTTGGTGGTGGAAAACAATTCTAGCCGCTGGCGGCTGTCTTAGTTTAGATCGTTCCTTATATCCAAACTGGAACTGCTGCGCTACGCTCCACACGCACACAGATTTCCTAGGGACGCCACATGAAAAAAATTCTGCGCGGTAAAGTCCAGAAATACGCCTTCGACTTCCGAGACAAACCCTGCCTCAAGGTCAAACAAGGAGAACAATTTCAAGTCGAAACGGACGATGCGCTGAGCGGATTGATCGCCGACGACAGCGACAAACCGAAAGTCCACAGCATGACAGGCGCGCATATGGCCACGTTGACGCGTGCCTGGCCCCCGCTATTCAATCCGGTCGTCGGTCCAATTTACGTTGAAAACTGTGAAGCCGGCGACGTATTAGCGGTGCGTATCGATTGGATTGATCCCTGGCGATATGGTTTCTCCGGCATACTTCCTGGAATTGGGCCTCTATCCGATCAACGCGCTTTTCCCGATTGCGTCGATCCCTATGTTCACGTGATCGAACATATCCCTGGACCCAGTGGCCATACGCGCGACGGCACTGCGAAGTACTCGGATTCCTTGAGCTGGGATCTGCAACCTTTCATAGGCACCCTCGCAACCGCTTCTGAGCGCGAGGTCTTCACTTCTGTGCTCGGCCAGGGCGCCTTCGGTGGCAATATCGACTGCCGGGATATCTGCGCAGGCAACACGATATATCTGAACGCTTATAGCAAAGGAGGATTGCTCTATATCGGCGACGTACACGGTGGACAGGGTGATACTGAATTCACCGGCATTGCCGATGAAACGCGCGCAACCGTGCAGCTGTCATGCACGGTGATCAAGAACAAGCGCCTGCCCTGCGTGCGTATCGACAAACCCGACAGCGTGGTTGCCGTTGGGATCAACATGCCGATGGAACAAGCAGTTCTTGATGCGACGCGCAATCTCATGGAATGGCTCAAAGAAGACTACGACGTGCCGCCCAAAGATCTTTATGTGCGCATGTCTTGCGACCCGGCGTTCCGCATCCGAACCTACCAGATGGTGCGCGCAATCACTTTACGCAATGTGGTTGGCGCAGAATACCCGAAGTCACGCCTATTCAACGCATTAGCCCCTGCACGAACGCCACCGCGCAAGACGGCGGCCAAACGGCGGCCGTGAACGATCACGCGCCTGCGCAGCGCATCAGCGGGCGCCGAAGCTTCAGCGCGGTGTAAGCGGGTTCGACGGCCCGGATGGCGGACGCGGCTGCATGACCTGCGTGACGTCGCCGTGAATAGGGGACATCCACTATTTCGAATAGGTATCACAAGGAAGCGATGCATGACGCCGTTACTGGCTGGCCAGGACGCCTCCTTCACTCCCGGCGTCGATGCACCACACTGATAGTGGTCGCCATCAGTCAACCTAGAGGAGACGTCCACCATAAACCTTAAACTCGTCGCCATTGGTTGGGCCAAGCGTTCGTTTCAGTTGTGCGGAATCTCAACGGCCGGCACGGTCCTATTCAACCACGCTCCAGGCGGATCTGGCTGTCAATACTCTTCTTTTGAAGAGGGTTCCAGGCCGCAGTCGCGCAATGAAACCAACGATATCGGCGAGAACCGCAGCATCGCCGATGCGGGGTGGTTGATACTTCCAGGCGCCGGCAAGTGTGATGATATTGCTGGATGGCGCGTGTAGATTTCCCGGGATCTCGATAGAGTTTCCGACAGGCCGCTCGGTGATCCTAGAAGTGGCTGATACGAGATTAAAATTAGGGGTTAACCCTATTGGCTGGTGAAAATTTCAGACGGAGTGGTGCATGAGATTGATGCCCACGGGCACTCCCGAACATGCGGGTGATCTTTTTGCAGATCTCGAGCCCGCTTGCGCCCGGCAGGAAATCTGTCCGGGTGCCGTGGTGTTGCGTCGCCATGCCCTGACTGCGGAGCATTTACTGTTCGAGGTATTGCGCGAGATCGAAACACGCGCCCCATTCCGCCGCATGGTCACGCCGGGCGGCTTCCGGATGTCGGTCGCGATGACCAATTGCGGCGCGTACGGCTGGGTCAGCGATCGCACGGGCTACCGCTACGACTCACGGGATCCGGAAAGCGGTCTGCCCTGGCCAGCCCTGTCTAAGACCTTTCTGTCGCTTGCCCGCGATGCGGCCACCGCTGCGGGCTTCATCGACTTCGAGCCGGACGCGTGTCTCATCAATCGTTACGCACCGGGAACGAAGCTCAGCCTGCATCAGGATAAGGACGAACGCGACTTCAGCGCGCCGATCGTGTCCGTTTCGCTCGGGCTACCCGCCGTATTCCTGTTTGGCGGTGCGCGACGCTCTGACAAATGCCTGCGTGTGCCGCTCGCCCACGGCGACGTCGTGGTCTGGGGCGGGCCCGCGCGTCGCCATTATCACGGCGTGCTGCCGCTCGCCGACGGTGAGCATTTTTTGGCGGGTCGTGCGCGGCTCAATCTCACCCTACGCAAGGCGCGCTGAAGTTGCCGACGGGGTGATCACTCAGCGCTTATTGGTCGACATAGAATTTGTTGACGATGCGCCAGTGTCCATCGATCTTGGCAAGCTGGAAGGTATCCGTGAACACCCCATTGAAATCGAACACCGCGATCGCCGCACGTGGATTGATCACATGGATTGCCGTGATATGACCTTGCATTTCGGGCGCCGGTTCGCGCTTCGCCCAGCTGTCGATCACTTCGTTCATGGGCCGTGAAGTCAGTTGCAGCTTGCCGTCTTGGTCGCGAACATAACCCTTCATGTGGCCGACGTCGACTGCGAACGCCGCTTCCAAACGCGCGCGATCGGCGAACTTCAAACCGTCGAAATAATTGAATAAGGTGGTGCTGATAGAGTCGTAATCGGATGCCATCGCGCGCGTCTCCCGTGGTGTTGGTTCGTTTCATTAGGGAACTCAAGCGCCCCCATTCTTCTTCGCTAAATAGTCGTCCCTGAAAAGTCGCTTCTATCGCCGCCAAAGCGCATGCGGGCAGCGTGTTCAAGGTAGGTTGGGGTGAGTGCCGCGAACCCCAACATTCATTATCCGCCGAGTGCCCCCCTGTGTCAGGCTAGTCGTCGCGAATCCGAGTATCCGCGCGAGCCGGTCTACACACTGTTGGGCTTCGCAAGCTCACCCCAACCTACCCGATCGGGTCAAGCTCACCCCAAC
>JAYTEX010000136.1:0-4757 GCA_043734785.1 Pseudomonadota bacterium
AAATGATATGGAACTGGGAAGAATCGCGATATCGACTGCTGGCGGCGACGCTTTCGCCGATACTGCGTAACAGCCATTGCAGATAGCAAGCAGAAACCATCTCGGGGAGTACATCATTGACCATTCCGACCTTCCAACAGATCACGCTGCCCCTTCTGAGGATTGCCAATGACGGAGAAGTTCATGTCCTTGCAAATGTTCGCAAGATGCTTGCGGAGCATTTCGGACTATCACCGTCCGAAGAGCAGGAGCTGCTTCCAAGCGGCAGACAAAGCCGTTTCGCGAACCGCGTCGCATGGGCAAAGGTATACATGCAACGCGGTGGGCTGATCTCTTCCCCCGCACGCAGTCAGTTTCAGATCACGAGTCGGGGACGAGAAGTCCTGGCCAATCCGCCCGCGAATGTCGACATCAAGTTTCTCGAACGCTTTCCGGAGTTTCTCGAATTTCGTTCTCGATCTACCGCACCCGAGGCAGGAGTTGCGGAGACCATCAATTCTGAAACCCCAGAAGAATCTTTGGATGCGGCGTACCAAAGCATCCGTGCGGGGCTAGCATCCGAACTGATTGATCGCGTACGGTCGGCCAGTCCGCGGTTCTTCGAGCAACTCGTTGTCGAACTGCTGCTAAAGATGGGCTATGGAGGCAGCGGTGGGGTCGAAGAGGCAATCGGAAGATCTGGAGACGAAGGTATCGACGGAATAATCGCCGAAGATCGCTTGGGCCTTGAGATGGTCTATCTCCAGGCCAAGCGATGGGAGGGTACCGTGGGGCGCCCGGAGATCCAGAAGTTTGTCGGCGCGCTCCATGGCAAACGGGCGCGCAAGGGTGTTTTTATTACCACGGGCACATTCTCCTCCGAAGCCTCTGAATATGTCCGCAACATCGATCCGAAAGTGGCGCTCATAAATGGCGCACAATTGGCGCAGTTCATGATCGACTATAACGTGGGTGTTGCACCGGATCGAGCATACGAAGTGAAGAAAATCGACTCCGACTACTTCGAGGAAGACAGCTAGCCTTGGGCTGCACGCTACGCGCCCATGCGCCGCTCCCTTCAATGCCTTCATAGTTCTGAACGCCCTCGTGACCATCGTCCTGGCTCGCAAGTTCGATCAACGCATCATCGTGCTTTCCGACACGATGATTTCCGATCAGGAGGCTCTCGGCCACAATATTTTTCCAGGCCGGCTTAAATCGATCGTCGTCAACAAATGGCTGACGGTTTCGTACGCCGGTCTCTCCGTTCAGGCAATGGACATCATCCGATCGCTTCGGACCATCAGCGACCTCACAACCAATGACGCAGTAGCGATTCTGCTTCGGGCAAACGAACACCATGAGGATGCCATCGAATTCATTTTGTGCTCGCATGAGGAGCATTCACGCCTCTTGAAGATTTCGGCCTCTACTGCATCGGAGGGGAGCGACTTTTACTGGATAGGTAGTGCTGAGGCGGCTACAGAGATCTCTCGTAGTCATGCTCCGGGTCCAGCCGCTGCGGGGCGCCCAGACCATGTCACCCAAGATGAACTCGATTTCATTAGTACCTTTTGGAGGTTTCTGAATAAAGGGGTCAGTGGCTGTGTTGGCGGCGCGGCCGTCAACTGCCTGTGCTCACCGTGTGGACATTGCTATCAAACTCACGCGGGAATTTTTGCGTGGGATACGATCGTCGTGGGTAAAGACGATCCAATTGCCCGAGAAGCGATGAACAAGACTGGCATGTACCAATTTGGATACAACCTATGCGCGCCCGAAACGCGAGGTGTAGCCCTCGTGGGCCTTTACTTCGATCAGTCAGCAACTGGCTATCTTTACGACCCGATGAACCGCGATGATGCGGTGAAGATCCGTAACACAGATGTCGCAAGCTTCTCTCGCCTTGTCAGCGATAGTGCGGCAGTGCTCGCAGAGGGCAATCTTTGAATCGATTCAACCGGCGTGATTAGCGCGGACATGCTCTCGTTGGAATCTGGTCGGCGGGCTGTGTTGGCGCGTAGCGAACGCGCGCGCAATGTGTGTTCGATCATCGCTTCTCCAGCTCGGTAGCAAGGGTTCTAAATCATGAAGCGTGACGAGGCAAATGCCGCGATTAGTGAGGTTCTAGGAAGAATCGCGCTCGAAAGGGTCGTCGGTGCTGACGGTAAAGTTTCGTTTTCAGGATGGGCGATAAACGATTACCTCGCCGTGCTTCATGGGTTGGAACTCATTTCGTCGACTGTGCCCCAGTCCGAGCACCAGAGAATGATGTGGTCTGCAGTTGTGACTTGCGCTCGGCTCAAGAAGCCGACGATCGCCCGCCTAAGAGGTGAGATCGGGCGCCTTGAGCGTGAATTCAAAAATAAGCCGTTCATCCGGCGGTTGATCCTGACGAGTATTTCGATTCGGAATGGCGATTTAGTACACAAGATTGTTCGCGAACAGGCTACGGTCCGTATACGGTCTCGAGTGCCGGTCTTTTGGCTGCGCGAACGCGAACGTGCAATCGCTATGTCAGGGAGCGAGGGTGACGAGGACTTTCCCAAATGGTTCAGCATAGTGACTGTGAGCGCACGTGGCCGGACGGATTCGGAATGCGTTGACATCGCACTTAACGAACTGAGCGTCGCTCGCGCAATTTGGAACCTATTTTTCAATCGCCAAATACCCACTCGCATGACTCTCGGTGGGCGGCGAAAGCCAATTAACGAAGTTATTCTGGGGCCTGTGCACACCTTGCATCGTCCCACGGGGCATTCGGCTAAAGATGCGCACTGGTACGAGCCGGATTTCAGATCCGATCTCAAACCCAAAGTGGTAGGCAAGAACGCGGCGGATTTCCTGAAATTCGAAGAAAACGTCCTTCGACTGCTCCGGGCGTGCCGATATCGCACGGACATGGAACGGGCGCTCCGTCGCTATGTCGATGCCTTGGATGACTACGATTGGCATCGCGCGTTTGTGAAGCTGTGGGGAGCGATGGAGCTCCTGACCGGTACGAGTTTTGAAGACTCTCGCGCCACGATTCGCCGAGCCGCATCGCTATTCGTCGACGATTTCAAGTACGCGGAGCATCGTCTAAATATGCTTCGGAATCTTCGAAACCGGCACGTACATGCCGCTCACGAAACGGATGCGATAGAGGCGTACCTGTTTATGGTAAAAAAACACGTCGAAGTTCTTATCCAATTTCATCTTGCAGCCAAGCTGCGTGTCGATTCCATGAAGGAAGCGGCCGAGTTTCTCGAACTAGGGAATGACCTGACCAAAGTAAATCGGCGATTGCAGAAGTTACGGCAATGGAAAGCCGTGCTATCAAAGCGTGAAGGCTAGGAAGGAAAGCGCGCCTCGCGACACCTTTTCATGGCGGCGACGATCTGCTGCGTTTCTACGGATACGAAGCGCCTCGACCAGAATGGAATCGCCCAGCCCGGCGCGGCATGCCACGCGCCCGCGTCATCCAACTCCAGTAGCGCCGGCTCGAGCAGCCGGACGGTCATGCAGTGCGGTACTTGCTCAGCACGTCGGAGAGTGCGACTGCACGGATCTCGCCGCGTCGGTATCAGCCAGCCTGTCCTCCGCCTCCGCCGCCCACAGTGCGTCCATCGTGGGATCGGCGGCATCAAGGCTGCCGAGGATGGCGTCCACGACCGCAAGGCGTTCGGCCGGGGAAAGCTTCTGCGCGGCGGTAGAGAGTTTTTCGGCGGCGTCAATCATGGGCAATCTCCAAGCATCTGACTACTAGATCTTAGCGCAGTCCGCGCTTTCCGGCGCGGCGCCCGCGCAAGGCCGAGCCGCTGTCTGTGGTCCCAACTGCCGAGAGCTCAATGGCAGCAATTTGTCTTAAGACTGGCTCCCAGCCTGGGGTCCATGAAAGAAATGGCAGCAATTGGTTTTGCGGCCTTCGGGCGAATGATCGGTCATCGCGCGCGCGGTGTGCTACTCGTAGCCCGCTTCGCGCTGGTGGCGCAGAGCCAGGACCACCACGGTGTCGATCGGGTCCAGGTAGTCGTAAAGAGCAACGTAGCCAGTGCGCCCGCGGGAGATGACCAGTTCGCGCATTCCCTCTTCGGCCGGACGGCCGATCAACGGATGCTGCTCCAGCACCGACACTCCGTGCACGATGGCCTGAACGGCGGCAATCGCCGCGTCGGGATCATGCTCCCACAGGAACTCCCGCAATCGTTCCAGGTCGGAAGTCGCCCGGGGCGAGTAGGTAAGGCGGGACACAAGATTACTTGACGAGTTTCCTCGCTCGGGGGCGGGTAGCCTTGCCTCCAGCCGCGCGGGCGAGCAGCCACTTGTGGACATCGGCGGCTTCCATCACCTGGCCATACTTTGCGACTTCCTGGCGCGCTTGCAGGGCGGAGGCGACGAATGCGCCGCGATTTTCTTCGCGCCCGATCTGCGCAGCAAGTGCGTCGATCATGAATGCGTGCGGCGACTTTCCGCTTGCAGCGGCGAGGGCGTTGATGCGCGTTTTCAGTTCTTCGGGGAGTTTCAGGGTGACAGCTGGCATGGGAAGGGGCTCCGATACACAATAGTATTACCATGGTAGTACCTGAGGCTGCCGTGGTCAATTCAGGCGCGGGGTGCGGCAGCCCGCGCAATCTCTCCTGCGATCCGGCAGATCTCGGCCGCGCACCACTTTTCCCCGGTCGTGTCCGCCGCCTCCACCGCTTCGCCGATGACGCGCCTCGCGTTGCCGAACTCCCCAAGTTCCGCATAGGCCTCCGCCAGGCAGGACAAATACCAGGGCGCATAGGCCGTCGCAC
>JAYTEX010000137.1:0-38725 GCA_043734785.1 Pseudomonadota bacterium
CACTGCGGGCAAGGTGGCGAGCAACCGCAGCGACGAGGCTGTCATTCGGCGCGAGTTCGGCACGGCCCTCGCGGCGCTACCGCCACGCCCGGTGTCACACACGCTGTATTTCCAGCACGACTCGGATTTGCTTACCCCAGAATCCGAGGCAGCGGCGCAAGCAATACTGATCGAGATCGCAGCCCGGCCAATCGCCGATATCATCGTGATCGGTCATACAGATACCGTGGGAGAGCTCGTGTATAACGACCACCTCTCACTGCAACGCGCAGACATGGTGCGTGCGCGGCTGATTCAACTGGGCGGCGTGGCCACGCGTATCAGCACTGCCGGGCGCGGCGAACGAGAACTCGCGGTGGAGACCCCGGCTGAAATACATGAGCCTAGGAACCGGCGGGCCGAACTGAACGTGCGCTAGAAGCCTGGCGGGCTTAAGGGAACATCGCGAATACGTTTGGAGGCGCTATCTAACGTCACGCTTCAGCCACCTATTGGCAGCCACGGCAGAAGCGCTTGTTGGGCGCCAAAGGCTGCGCGCCATGCCGCAACCTTTGTTTCTAACGATAGCGAGGCATGCGCGGGACTCGTCGATGGTAAGCGAATGTGGTTGATGGCAGTGTATTTGAAGTGGCGCAAGACGTGTTTCTTATAGCAGCGCTCGGCGGTGGCGCCATTGAAGCAAACCATTTTAATGTGTGGATACTTGGGGAAAAATGCGTCGAAGTCGTTGACTTCAATTGAATCGAATTCGATAGCAGCATCCAAACTGCCTTTTCGGTGGCAGGAACGCAAAACGTCCCACAATGCGATGCCAGCAGCCTTCAACGCTTCAAGACGTCTTTCGTATGGATCGTTCGGGTCAAGACCAACGAGTTCACCCATGATCTTCCAGAATGTATTGCGAGCGTTAGCGTAATACTGACCAGCGCTGAGGGATGCTTCTCCAGGCATGCTGCCAAGAATAAGAATCCGCGCCGCGCGATCGACGACGGGATCAAAGCAGGTGACGCGCAGTCTCATGGCGACCAATGTAAAGCCAAGGGCCAAGGGCCACCGCATTTTTCATCTGGAGTTAGCCCGGTATGCTTCGCTATGCGAGCCAGCATTTTCGGTCCAATCTCGTCGGAGTCGTGGAATACAAAAACGTCATTAGGCCAGGTTGCGCGTTCCATCGTTCGATGTGATCCTGATTGTCGCTTCGTGTACCATCCGCCAGGCTCAACTTTATGAGCATCAGCGGTCAACTGCCGTTTCCAGGTTCAAAGATCAGTGTCGCCTTTCAGCAGTCGTTGGAGGATCGTACGACGCAGGATCTCGTTAGTGCCGTCTGCGATATTGATGATGCGCAAGATCTGCCATATCTCGGCTAATCCCACTTCATTAGTGAGCCCCATCCCGCCGTGAGCCTGCATCGCACGATCAACTGCCTGCAGGCCGACTTCAACCGCATAGCATTTCGCCATCGACAGCTCCTTGATCGCACGGTCACCACGGTCAAGGAGCAGGGCCGCGTTGATGCCCATCAAATGGGCGGCGTGTAATTGCATCGCCGATTCGGCAAGCGGGAAAGTCACACCCTGGTAGTCGGCTAGGGGATGACCGAAGGCTTCGCGCTGTTGCACGTAACCGAGCGCGAGTTCTATTGACCAGCGTCCCAAACCCACCGCGCGCGCGGCGTTATAAACGCGACCAAGCGACACCCCAAGCAGCGCAGTCGCAAAGCCATGGTGGAGCGTACCGATCAGTTGGTCGGGCGCGACCCGCACGTCTTCTAGCACCAGCGCGCCTTCATCGCCACCGGCGTGACCAAAGAGCCGGACCACGCTTTCAAGTTTGAAGCCGGGCGCTTCGGTAGGCACCAGAAACGCAGAGATCCCGCCCTGGTGTGCAGCGGCAGCCGCCGGGTCGGTCACCGCGAACACCACACAGTAATCCGCGTGCGGCGAATTGCTGGTCCACAGCTTGCGGCCGGTGATGCGCCAGCCATCGCCATCTGCGATTGCTCGCGTTTTGATCATGCTGGCATCCGAACCGGCGCCGGGTTCTGAGAGGCCGAAGCACATTGATTGCCGACCGCTCAACAGCCCAGGCAGAATGCGCTCGCGCACCGCCGCGGTCACATGCGCCAGCACCGGGCTTGCCGCGAAGGCCCAGTGCCCGATGGTGTAGGGCGCGAGGAAATGGCGTGCGCCACAGGTGTGGTAGACAGTTTGCCAGGCGACGAAGTAGGCCAGATAACCGAGGCCGCCGCCGCCGATCGACAGCGGCACACACATATTGAAGAAGCCTGCCTCGGCCGAGGCCATGCGGACTTCGCGGATGATCGCGTGAACTTCGTCGGCATAGCGTCCGTCGGCCGCGTAGCGGCGGCGCGGGTCATCGAGCAACGCCGTGTGACGCGCATGGCGTGCGAGTACCTCGCGTTTGACGAAAGCTTCGATGGCCTCACGGATCGCGACGATCTCTGCGGGTAGTTCAAAAGCGATACTAGACATCAATCCTCCAAGACATAGTAAAAAGCGACGGAGGGATTAAAAATTAATCACCGCTGCTTTGCCGCGCCGCACATTATTGCCAGCCGGTGGCGGATGACTGTTTTCAGAAACAGATTAAAGAGCGCCATGGCATCAAGCTGGGTCAGATGGATCGCGGGCGGCCGTGAAAGAAAAGGACAGATCAGTTGATTAATTTTTAAGCCCTGACTTTCCCGATTAGACAGCATTTGCATAGATTCAGATTGTCTACTTGCAACCCAAAGTGGACCCCGGTCCTAAGCCGAAAGGTGCTCGTACAAAATCACGGCGCCGATCGCGATCAACATAAAGCCACCGATTATCTCCGCACGCTTTCCCGCGTGACTGCCAAGGATGCGGCCGAGCATGATGCCGAACGTCACCATCACCAGCGTGGTGAGGCCGATCACCAGCGCGACAACGCCGATATTCACATCGAGAAACGCGAGGCCGACACCTACCGCCATCGCGTCGATACTGGTCGCAAGGCCGGTGGCGGCGAGGCTCCAGAAGCCATCCTTGCGCCTTGTGCCATCAGTAGCGCCTCCTTCGCTTTCTGGTTTGAGTCCGGCATAGATCATATGCAGACCGAGAAGGCCGAGAAGAGTGAAGGCGATCCAGTGGTCCCACGCGGTGATGTATTCTGCTGCCGTTAGACCCAATAGCCATCCAATGACAGGGGTAAGACCCTCGATGGTGCCGAAAATAACGCCCGCGCGGAGCGCCTCTGGAAAGCGCGGCTGGTGCATGGCGGCCCCCTTACCGACGGCTGCGGCAAAAGCATCGGTCGACATCGCAATGCCGAGAAGGAAGATCGAAATTGGGTGCATGAAATGTTTCAGGCCGGGCGTGGCAGCAACTGCATATTATTCAAAGACCGCTATTGCCGATAGCAGACATTGCGCGACGAATGGACGAGACGAAAGGGGACAGCGGGATTAAAAATCAATCACCGCTGCCTCGCCGCGCCGCGCATTATTGCCAGCCGATAGCGGATGACTGCTTCCGGAAACAGATTAGAGAGCGCCATGACATCGAGCTGGGTCAGATGGATCGAAGCAATTAAGGGTCAGGTCTGGCTTTGTAGCATGCGAGCGAATACGCTATAAAGCGAGACCTGACCCTTCGCCCGTGCCTACGCCCGCGTGCGAGGACTGAGAGGGAGCTGTCCATTCGGACGTCCTTTCCGGCGTGAAAGTCTATGCATCAGTGCTGACAGATGAAACCCTGCTCATTCAGATCCGGTTCGCCTTCCCACCGATAAGCGACAAGCGGTCCGCCGCTGCCGATACTGTAGTCGAGACAAGCGAGTTTTGGGGTCAGCGGTTTTGGGATCCCTGAGAGCCAGTAGTGCCCGATAAAAACGGGCGCGTCGCCTTCGAGCCCCAGCGGGAGATTTTCCGGGACCCAAATGTCCGGCAACTTACCGTCATAAGCAGTCGGCAAGATGGCAAACTCGCTCAACGCGCCAGGGCCACGCTGCCACCATTTGATCCTGACGTTCTGTCGTGTGATTCCGCCGTGGTCCCGAATCGCGTGCTCCGCGAAATCTGGGGGTCACGAAATCTGGGGGTCAGGTCTCTCTTTATAGTATGGGAGTGAAATTGCTATAAAGAGAGACCTGACCCCATTGATCCCTTTTCTCTTTATAGTATGGGAGTGAAATTGCTATAAAGAGAGACCTGACCCCTTTGATCCCTTTTGATCCCTTTGATCCCTTTGATCCCTTTGATGCCCCTGATTGGGCATCACTTCCCGTGTTCGTGTCATCCCCCAAGCTTTCGGTGTCGTCATCACTCACCGAAGCCGGATCAATGCCTTCTTCGTCACGCACGATCGGAAATAGAATGCCTGTCGGGTAGCGATCCAGCGGTGATCCTCGCAATAAATCCTCACCAGAGGCCGGCCCAATCAGTTGCTTTTTAAGCCATTCGAGTAGATCGCGCCTTCCCTTTTTGTAAATCACCTTTCGATACTCCGGTAGCGACGAATGCAAGCATCGAGTTGGCTGCGGCTCGCGGTTTGTAGGGCTACCAGCAATTCGTGGCTCATGGCTGAAAGGTGAAAGCGTCGCTGGAGTTCTTGCTAAATGTGCAGCAACAGGTCGGCTGTGGCACAAAGGCCTTGCCAGCCAAGAACAGGGCCGGACGAGGCAACTTGATCATTGCCAGCCCAAGCGCATCGATAGTTTTGTCCAGTGCCTCAACGGTCGAAAAGGTCAGCGACAGTTCGGAGTAGATGATCGGGTTGATCGCCAGCCGGTGAACTTTCGATTGCGCGCGAAGTTGGCCAATTGACCAGTCCGCCCATTCCGGATCGTTCTCCAGAACGTCCACCAGTACGTTGGTGTCGACCAGCAACATCAGCCTTCGCCACGCAGTAGCGCCATCAGGTCGTCAGTCCGCCATTTGGCATCGGCCTTACCACGGGCAGATTCGAAGCGATCTGGCTTACGACTGGGCCGCGCGCCTACCTGGTGGATCACGACATCGCCTTCACGATTGACCGCAAAATCCACAGAGCAGCCGGGTGCCAGATTCAATGCATCACGAATCAGCTTGGGGATAGTGACCTGACCCTTGCGGGTAAGTGTCGTCGACATGTCGCGCCTCCTTCTGTATTACGTTAAGGATTATTGTAATGCCCGGCGAGTGGGTATTCATTCCGCACGTATAGCTTGGCTTCCTGATCGAACAGCGCGTTCATGGTGGTATCGTCAATCACATCACGGAGGCCACGATGAACACCAAGCAACCCGCCCTCGATGCCTACCTCGCCCGTACTGCCGCTATCCGCACCAAACTGGACCGGCTGCAGCAACTCACCCATGACCACTTCGGTCACGATCGAGATGCCATCGATTGGGGCCACGTCGGCGACCTCGAGCGGGTGGAGGCTGGGCTGGACGAGTTGCTGGCGATCTTCGGCGGCGATGGCGAATGACGACGCCCACCAACTATCGGAGATGATCATGAACGTCAAACTGACTGCCACCCAAACCATTGTTCTCAACGCCGCTGCCGACCAATCTGCGCGGCGGTGCCAAAACCGCCGTCATCGACGGCCTGCTCGCCCGCGACCTGATCACCAAGTGCCAACACCCCGACTACGTTGAGTACTACCTCACCGACGCCGCCGTTACGGCCGCAGAGGCCACTTGGGCGCAAGATGACATCGACACCAAACCCCGTACCCGCGAGAACAGCAAGCAGGCCACGGTCATCCAGATGCTGAAGCGCCCAGACGGCGTGAGGATCCGCCAAATCATGGAATCCACCGGATGGCAAGCTCACACGGTGTGCGGCACGTTCGCCGGCGCCCTCAAGAAAAAGCTCGGCCTGAACATCGTGTCGGCGAAGGATGCCACTGGCGAAAGGGTATATCGGATCGCCTGACTGCAAACCGCAAGACGATGGACGCTTATTGTTGACGTCGCCGGAAACGGAGATATGCCCACGAGTGCCTGATCATCACGCCGGGCAGCCATACATCCTTCCGGCCAACCGTAACAATACGAATGATCGTCACGACCATCACAACGGTCACCACTCGCGAGGCAAGGGCCCGGAACCGCGCCAACACAGGCGCTCCGGGCAAAAAAAATCCCAACCGATGAGGGTTGGGATTTCAAATTTTGGTGGAGGCGGCGGGAATCGAACCCGCGTCCGCAAGCCCTCCGCCGTCGGTTCTACATGTTTATCCCGTCTATTGTTTTAACTGGACGCCACCCGACAGGCAGGGAAAACGACCAGCGAGCCCGTGAGTTTTAGCGAGTTGGCGCCGGGCACGCCGCGTCGCGATCCGGTGAGATATGACGCCCGAAACCTGAACGCACCAGCACGGCTCCAGTCGGACGGCACCCTACTGGGTTTTAAGCAGCGAGTGCGTAGTTGTCGTCGTTGGCAACTAATAGTTTGCAGATGGATTTACGAGGTAACTGCGCCTCGACATGCCCCTTCGGTTTCGCGACCCACGTCGAATCCATGTCGCCCCCTAGGTGAACCGGCAGGATACGCGACGAGGCCGGTTCAACACAATCAACAGATGGGGGCCACTGTCACAGAATCAAGGCAAAATCAGCGGCCTTTGAGGATTCGTTGCTTGTCGCGTTGCCAATCGCGATCCTTCTCCGCATCGCGCTTGTCATGTTGCTTCTTGCCCTTGGCGAGCCCGAGTTCGCATTTCACGCGGCCTTTTTTCCAGTACAAGGCGAGCGCTACCGCCGTATATCCCTTGCGTTCGATGGCGCCGATCAGGTGCGCAATCTCCGGTCGATGGAGTAGCAGCTTGCGGGTGCGTTGCGGATCAGCGCTCACATGGGTGGATGCGGAGTTGAGCGGGTTAATGAGTGAACCTAACAGAAACGCTTCACCGCCTTTGAGCAGGACATATGCATCACGCAGCTGCACTTTGCCGGCCCGCAGGCTCTTGACTTCCCAGCCTTCGAGCACCAATCCGGCTTCGATCCGTTGCTCGACGAAATAATCATGAAACGCCTTCTTGTTCTGCGTGATTGAACTGTCGTTGGTGGCGTGCTTTTTGGATGCAGTGCTCATGAAAACGGCTGTGGGCTTGCGGATGGCCAGTATACCAGTGGTGGCCGGTCTGCGACCTGCCGCGCGACACGCTCAGCGGCGTTGGTTGAACGAGAGTGATGCCTGTTTGATCAAGGTATTAAGCAACTTTAATTCTTGCGCGCTGAATAGGACCTGCTCCCCTACTTTATCCGCGTACAACAGACCGATACAGGTCTTGCTCGCCATCAACGGAAACAACAGGATCGAGTGGGGATTGGTCAGCGTGCGACACCAGCCGGGGATCTGACCTTGGTATTGGGTGGCGTTCGTATCGAGTACGATGAATTCTCGGCCTTTGCGCACGGCTTCATTGAAAATATCCGGCGCGTCATCGGATTTGAAGTTGAATTTCGGCACGATTTCCGAGGCGTTTTCCCCCAAGCCGAGGCGGGCCTGCATGGCGTGACGTTTCGGATCACGCAACAGTAATAGGACCCGCGTAAAGTCGATACCCCGATAGAACGCTTCGAGCACGATGTTAAAAATTTGATTGACGGGCGCCTGTTCGAGCAGCGCATCGGTGATTTCGGTCACCGCATTCACGAGGACGCTGCGGCGGTCCTCTGTCAACTCCTCGCGGGTTCGACGGGTGGCCTCTGCTGCCAAATTCGAGGCGGCGGTGGTGGGCGAGACGGTCGTGTCGAGCACCGAATCACCCTTCAGGCGCCGTATCACCTGCTTAAAAAAACTGCTCGTCGCTATATCCAGGGTCAGCAATGTGGCATACACCCGCGTCGCGTCGACTGCCTTGGCAACCGCTTCTCGAAGTTGCGGTATACCCACCTTGAAGCACGCAGCATAGCGATCGCTGATTTTCTTGAGGCGAAGTTCCAAATCCTGTTCATCGCTCGACTGCGCGATGCCTTCGGCCACTTCATTCGCGAAGGCGGCCAGTTGCGCGCCTTTCTCCGTGGATGAGGTGGGTGCCGGTAACTTGCCTTCGCGCGGTGGGGTCATCGCGAGTTGCAGTTTCGCGGGAAAATTCCACTGTTTTGCGACGGCCAAGCCGAACTCCGTATAACCAACGCCTAAAATTTCACGCGCGGCGCTGAGCTCCGACTTGCCACGCTGCGCGACCAGGGTTTTGATCTCCTCGAATTCCTCCGGGAAGTAATAGATCGCGAGGTGCCGCCCCAGACGGTGAAACATCGCCCCTATGAAGGCTTCCTCGGCATCGACGCCCGGTGTCGTGTGCCCGATATCCTTGGCGAGGAGTGCGCTCAGGAAAGAGCCGCACGCGGCATCCTTCAAGGCATCCGCCTGGGTTCCATTCTTCAAATTTTCGAATACGGCGATACTGAGTGCGGCGGTGCGAATGGCATCGAAGCCGAGCACGAGCACGGCCCGGCTGACGGTCGTAATGGTGCCGCCGTATTGTCCATAAACCGCTGAATTGACCAGCTTCAGCACCTTGGTGGTCAGCGCATAATCCTTGAGGATGACGTTGGCCAAATCGTTCACATCGTCGCTCTCGGGACGACCTGACTTGTTGGTGATATCCGCGATCAACGCTGACACGGCCGGGAAGTCTGGCTTGCGCGCCATTCTGCGCAGCAAAAAATCGAGCGCGCCGATTGGGTGGTTGGTGCCCGGCGCTACCTCCTCCAGCGGGCGCAGGTAGCCTTCAAGCGCGTCCTTCATGGCTTGCGCCGATGCGTACCGGTGTTTTGGATCGCGCGCAATCGACTGCAGCACGATTGCGTCCAATGGTTTATCGATCGTTGGATTAAACGCCGAAGGTGGCAAGACTTTTTCGTGCAGGATCTTATAGATTACGGCCATCGTCGCCTCGGCCGTGAACAGACGTCGGCCGGTCAACAGTTCATGCAGAATAACGCCGATTGAATAGGTATCGGAATGGGGGCCAACGCTGCTCTTGGAGAGGCATTCAGGCGGCATGTAATTGACGGTGCCCACCATGTCGTTGCCCTGGGTATCGGTGCTCACCACCGTGGACACGCCGAAGTCGAGAACCCGCGGTCGACCTTGGCTATCTACCAGCACGTTGGCGGGACTCAAGTCTCGATGCAAAATACCCTGGCTATGTGCATATCCGATTGCATCAAGGACCCCGACGATAAGCCTCAGCGTTTGATGAATGGGGCATGGCTCGGTCGCGTCGATCAGTTTCGCGAGCGACTGACCTTCGGCGAACTGGTAGATCAGGTAAGGCGCATCGTCCGTCAGCTCTATTTCGTACAACGGTACGATGCCAGGATGATCCAGTTTGGCCACGTTGCGCGCCTCGGCAATCAGGCGGTCCGGCGTGCGTTTGCCTCGCGTGAGGGTCTTGAGGGCCACTTCGCGATCGAGTTTGGGATCATGCGCGAGGTAGACCACGCCCTGGCCACCGCGACCCAGCACGCGTAGGAGGCGAAAACGCCCGATCGCGGTGGGTAAATGAACTGGGGATACGGGTGCAACGGCCGGCGCCATAAAATTTCCGTTTCGTGATTGACATCGGCTAGCGGCAGTAAATCGCTGAATCTTGAACAGAGGTTGGCCCGGCGGCATACGTGCGGTTAGGCGTTTCTCTTACTGAGGGTTAATCCTGCGTATGGCTGAAATACATCAATCTGCCGTCGTAGCCTTCTCCGCGAGGCAAATGTTCGCGTTGGTCAACGACATCACCCGCTATCCAGAGTTTTTGCCGTGGTGCGCAAAGGCTGAGTGCCTCACTCAGACATTGGACGTCGTGCGTGCACGGCTCACGGTGGCGAAGGGCGGTTTGCACTACACCTTTACCACCGATAACCATGCGCAGTGGTCGACGCAGCTGGAAATGCGTCTGGTCGATGGCCCATTCAGGCGACTGCACGGGATCTGGCAGTTTGTGGATAATCCCTTGGGCAGCAAAGTCAGCCTCGATCTCGAGTTCGAGTTCGCGAATCGCATCCTGGCGACGACGTTGTCGCCGCTGTTCAAAGTGGTCACTGGATCGCTCGTTAACTCATTCAAGCAGCGCGCCGAGCAGCTCTATGGTCAGCGTTAATTTGATCGATGTCGAGGTTGCCTACGCTGGCCACGCGGCTCAGTACGCGCGCGTGCTGCGGGTGCCGTATGGCGCGACCTTGCGGGGGGTTATCGATCGCTCGCGCATCGTGGAGCATCATCCCGAGATTGATCTTACGACTTGGCGGGTAGGGGTTTTTGGCGAATTGCGGACGCTTGAAGAACCGGTCCGCGCGGGTGATCGGGTCGAAATCTACCCACCACTGCGGTGTGATCCTAAAGAAGCACGCCGGCGGCGCGCTAAGCGCAGGCCCGATCAGTCGTGCGGCGTGCCGCCGGCGGACGCGCGCTAGTTCGCCTCTGGATCCGATATATCCCGGTATCGACGGCCCCGATTGTTGGGGTCTGAGGCCTCTTCGTGCGGCCGGTCCTTGCCAAACAGACGGGCGAAAAAGCCACGTTTTTTCGGCGTTTTTTGCGCCGGCACATCGATACCTTGGTCTTCTTCCTGGTCGGCACGTGCCCGGTTCGTCTGCGCACGGGTAGGCGAATTGCGGAGCTGATTCTCCAGCGGGAACGCTGTTGGTGCGCTTGGCGGCGGGGCAGTCACGGCGACGGTGTCTTGCGTGGCATCCGCATCAGCCGCGTCATCTGGGGCCTGGCTTGAGGCCTCGTCGTCGTCCAATACCGTGGCATCCGAGGGGCTGGCAGCGCGAGGTGTGCGTGGATTTTTTCGTTCGGAGGGCGTGTTCTCCGGCGCCTGTCCGGTTTTCGAGAATGGCAGCGCGCCCTTAAGTTTGGCCAGCAAGCTGGGTGAGTCGGTGGACTTTTCGGTCTTCTCGCCAGCGACTTTCTCGCCTGCGGTGGGCTTTTGGGCGGGCGCGTTGGTCTGCGCGCGAGGCACGTTTTCGGGATCCGCAACGTTCTCTGTGGCCTCGCCACTGAACGGCATTGCGTTCTTGATTTTCGCCAAGACACCCGGGCCACCTCGTTCCTCACGCGCCGCCCGTTCCATCGGTGTTAGCACGGGAGCGGCCTTCAGCGGGGCCTGAAACTCTGGCACCTCATCTTCGGGGACCACCACGGCGCGGTTGTCGTGCGCCGTGGACTTCGCGGGGGGCGCTGCGCCTCCCACGAAAGGAATGGTGTCTTTGATCTTCGCCATCAGTCCTTGATGCGAGGTCCCGGGCACATCGACCGTCATGTCCTGTCGAGTGTCGACGACCAGTTTGCCAGCCGCGGGAGTGACGTTGCCCTCAACGCGCGCGAGCTTGGTCTGCTCGAAGTAGAGGGTGATCTGGCGCCGCTTCGAATGACCGCCGCCGTGCTTAATCAGGTAGAGGTAATCCCAACGGTCAGCGTGAAAGGTATCCAGAATCACGGGCGAACCCATAATGAAGATCACTTTCTTCTTGTCCATTCCCAGCTCGAGTTGGGCGATCATTTCCTGGGTGATGACATTTCCCTGCTGAATATCAATCTTGTGCACGAATGGCAGGTTGCCGAACGATGGTAGATCGCTCGGTCCGGGAAGCGCGTTGCGCGCGCAGCCATTCAGCAATACCCCGCACGCAAAAATTAGAACAAAACCGAGAGACTTCATGTACGTCGCCTTGCTGTCGGGTCGCCGTGGGGAGCGGCTTATACGGTCGAGATGATGTTAAACTGGTCACCGCCGGGCCTTATTGACTCGCCCTGGCACTGCTGCGGGGCCGGCAGTATATCCTATGAAAAATCAGGGCGGCCATGATTTGCGCTCAGCGCGAACCGAGAGGCGATAGCGGTGGATACATTTGCGCTGAAAAAAGCCGGCCTCAAGGCAACCTTGCCGCGATTGCGGATCCTGGAGATCCTGGACGGCAGTGGCGATCGCCATCTGAGTGCGGAGGATGTTTACCGCGCGCTGCTGGAGGCGGACGAAGATGTAGGCTTGGCCACGGTCTATCGCGTGCTGACCCAGTTCGAGACAGCGGGTATCGTGGAGCGGCATAATTTTGATGGCTCCCACGCGGTGTTCGAAATGGCCAGAGGGCGTCATCACGATCATATGGTGTGTCTGGACACTGGCCAAGTCGTGGAGTTCTTCGACGAAGAGATCGAAACTCGGCAACGCGTGGTGGCGGCCGCCCATGGTTTCGAGCTACAGGACCACAGCCTCATTCTCTATGTCAAACGCAAAGCTTAGGCCAGCGCGGCGAGCTGCCTTATCCTTCGGGCTTCTGCAGTAGCGCGCTAGCCTGCGAGCAGTTCGCGGGCGTGCGCCCGCGCCCGCGCGGTGGTCTCCGCACCCCCCAGCATGCGGGCAATTTCCTCCACCCGCCCGCGCGGATCGAGGTATTGCGCCCGGGTCACGGTGATGCCCTGGTCAGCCTGTTTAGTAATCGATAGATGGTAGGCGCCGGCTGATGCGACTTGTGCGAGATGAGTAACGCACAAGACCTGGCGACCGGCGGCGATGGTCTGCAGATGATGCGCCACCGTGGTTGCGACACGCCCGCCAATGCCGGCATCGATCTCGTCATAAATCAAGGTTGGCACCTGCGCGCTGCTGGCGGTCGCGACCTGAATCGCGAGACTCGCGCGCGAGAGTTCGCCGCCCGATGCGACCTTGCGTAACGGGCGCGGCGGCACGTCTGGATTGGTGGTGACCATGAACTCGATTTCGTCACTGCCATGCGGACCGGGCTCCGGTAGCGGCTGCAGTTCGGCTGCAAATAGGGCGTGCGGCATCCCTAGCTGACGCAGAATCCGGGTGATCTCGGTCGCCATCTTGTCAGCGCAGTGACGGCGGGCCTTGCTCAAGCCCGCTGCGGTGATCGCATAGCGCTGCCGGGCCGCCTGCGATTCGCGTTCTAACGCCGCGCATCTTGCATCCCGCCCATCGAGGGCCGCCAACTCCTGGTTAAGACGGGTTAATACTTCCGGCAGAGCGGCCAATTCACAGCGATGCTTGCGGCACAGGTCATGGATCGTTCCTAAGCGCTGTTCCAGTTGCGCGAGTTCTCGCGGATTCTGAGTCGTCAGCCGCGCGCGATAGTGAACGAGCTCGCGCTCGACTTCGGAGAGGTTAATCGCCGCTTGTTCCAGCAGTTCCTGTGCGCTCTGCAGAGACGGGTCGAGCCCTGCCAATTCCTTGAATTGGTGCGCCGCCAGCGATACCGCGCGCGCCGCGGCGCGATCGCCTTGAAACAGTCGTAGCAAGGCATCCTCACAGCTGTCGCTCAGGCGTTGCATATGCGCCGCACGACGGTGATCCGCCTCCAGTTTATTTAATTCGTCGGCGTCGAGTCGCGCACCGTTGAGTTCTTCCAGTTGAAAGC
The DNA here is from genome assembly GCA_043734785.1 of Pseudomonadota bacterium. Lineage (GTDB taxonomy): Bacteria > Pseudomonadota > Gammaproteobacteria > CAIKBL01. The sequence continues at coordinate 13,363 of JAYTEX010000137.1, forward strand.
GCAGGTAATCCGCTCGGCCACCGGACTCGCCCGCACCGCGCAGCGTACGCAGTTCGCGCTCAGCGGCGTGCCACTCGGCGTAGACCTCAGCCACCTGCGCCGTGGCCGTGCCTAGCTTGCCGAACTCATCGATTAGACTCCGTTGTACCGCTCGCTGCAGCAACGAGTGGTGTTCATGCTGGCCGTGAATATCCACCAGCTGGGCGCCAAGCTCGCGCAGACTTTGTAGCGAGATGGGGGTTTCATTGCAGAATGCGCGCGAGCGCCCGTCGGCGCCGATCACGCGGCGCAGTAGACATTCCTGCGTGCCGAGCTCGTGGGCAGCGAGGAGTGCGGTGATCGCGGGACGCTCGCTGATATCGAACAAGGCGCTCAAGACGGCCCGTTCGGCGCCCGCGCGAACGAGGGTGGAGTCCGCGCGATCGCCCAACAAAAGCCCGAGTGCATCCACGACAATCGACTTTCCCGCGCCCGTTTCTCCCGTCACCACCGTGAGTCCCGTATGGAATTCCACGTCTAGGTGGCGCACGACCGCCAGATCCTGGATGGTCAGCGACTTCAGCACGGGCCCTGTCCCCATTGCAGCTTAGCGCGCAGGATTGCGAAGTGATCGTGATCGACTGGATGAATCAAACGCACGCTTTGATCGTGGCGACCGATGCGGATGCGATCACCGGCAATAACGCTCGGTAGCGCGTTGCCATCGCAAGTCACCCGCGACTGATCTTCATCTGGATGATCACTCGCGATTTCGATTTCGACCAAGGACGTATTGGCCAGCACAATCGGGCGATTGGTCAGCGTATGCGGACACACCGGTACGAGCACGACCGCTGGCAAAGCCGGTGACAGAATCGGGCCGCCGCCAGACAGCGCATAGGCGGTGGAGCCGGTTGGCGTCGCGACTATCATTCCGTCGGCGCGTTGCGAGTGGACGAAGCAGCCGTCCACATAGGTGTGCAACGTAATCAGACGGGTCGTGTTCCAACGCTGGATGACGACGTCGTTCAGGGCGTGGCCAGTGGCGATCACCTGTCCGGAGCGCCGAATCTCGCACCTCAGCACAAAGCGATCTTCGGCGGCGTAGGCGCCGGCCAGAATGGCGGAGAGTCCAGTGGCGACCTGCGCCAGCGACAAGTCTGCCAGAAAGCCCAGGCGCCCAAGATTGATGCCGAGTAACGGGACATTGTGCGGGAAAGCCAATTGTGCGGCGCGCAACAGGGTGCCGTCACCGCCGACGGCGATCACCAGATCTCGCCCGACGACGACGGCAGCGCCTGCGGCCCGCCGGATCCCCCGTGCGGTACAGATCGCGGGGCTCAAACCCTCCACCAGGTAGTCGCTGGCGTGCTGACGCAGTACTTCAAGGACTGCATCGACCGCCTGGAGCACGGTGGCGTCTTCCCCTTTGGTGACAATGCCAATGCGTTTAAACACGTAAAAATCCGTTAGTGGCTCGGTTGCGAGGTTTGTCGCCAAAGGAGGGCCCCGTCGAGAGCAGTACTATCTTCTCGACTGAACCTGGGGTAGCGTTACCGACCTGACGCCCCGGCGCAAGCCGCACGCAGCGCCGAGCCAACCATGCGGCGGCTACCGAGCGGCCTCCCCCTCCCTGCGCGACGGTCTGCAGGGGGTTCTCCCACTCTCTTGAATGCATGTATGAGAAAAGCACCGATTTTCTACCTGTTCGGGAATCCGCCGGAGACGTCGGTTTTACAACCACAATTTTGTAGTGCTAGATTCATCGCAACTTCCTCATTCCTTGTCAGGGCGCATGGCTGAACAACCCTTCCACGGTATTGAACTCAACGAACGCGCGCAATATCTGTTCAAGACCTTGGTTGAACGGTATATCGCCGATGGTCTCCCGGTTGGGTCTCGCACCTTGGCGCGCGATACGCGGCTTGAACTGAGCCCGGCGACGATTCGCAACGTGATGTCCGATCTCGAAGACGCCGGCCTGATTCGATCCCCGCACACTTCCGCTGGTCGAATTCCGACCGCGCGCGGCTACCGCTTGTTCGTCGATTGCATGCTGACCTACCGGCCGCTGCCGGCGGCTGAGCTTCAATTGCTGGTCGCGGGCGTCCGGCACGAAACTGATGTGCGGCGATTGCTCGAGAAAACTTCCAGCCTATTGTCAGATATCACCAAGTTTGCCGGACTGGTGATGTTGCCGAAGACTGAAAGCAAAGCCCTGCGCCAGGTCGAGTTTCTGTCCCTGAATGAGAACCGGGTGCTGGTCATTATCGTGATCAACGACCGCGAAGTGCAGAATCGCATCATCCGGACAGCGCGACGTTACTCGCCGGCCGAGCTTATCGAGGCCGCCAACTACCTCAATTCTGCGTTCGCGGGGAAGGATATCCGCCAAGTTAAACGGGATTTGCTCGCGGATATGAACGCGACCCGCGATGAGATGAACCGCATGATGACGACGGTCATTGATGTCGCGCAACAGGTGTTCATTGACGAGGATGAGGGCCAGGACTACGTGCTGGCCGGGCAAACTAATTTGATGGATATCAACGAATTGTCGGATCTTGACAAGCTGCGTAACCTGTTCGATGCTTTCAATCGCAAGCGCGATATTTTGCACCTCCTTGATCAGGCGCTGAGCGCGAGTGGCGTGCAGATATTCATTGGCGAAGAAGCGGGTTACGAAGCCTTTGACGACTACAGCATCGTGACCTCGACCTATGGCGAAGACGGCGAAGTGCTGGGTGTGTTGGGAGTCATTGGCCCGACTCGGATGCCTTATGAACGGGTGATTCCGATCGTGGGCATGACGGCCAAGATGCTGACTTCGGCCTTGAATTCCTCGCCGTAGGCCCCAAAATCCACGACTCGCGGCCTCTGCGGGGTGAGATATCCCCGGCGGGCCCGCTATGTTTTTATTTGCAAAGTATTCAAACTTAGAAGGACCGTCGTGAACGAACAAATCTATCCCACTGACGGGGAGAATCCTGATCGGCCGATCGACTCAGCCGGCGCTGCGACCACCACCGATCAAGAGCTGCTCCAGTTGCGCGAGGCTTTGGAGGCGATGCGTGATGAGGTCGAGCGCAGCCGTGATGACGTCCTGCGCGCGCGGGCCGAGGTCGACAATGCGCGCAAGCGGGCGCAACGGGATGTGGAAGGCGCCCACAAGTATGGAATCGAGCGTCTGGTCGAAGCCCTCGTGCCGGTTAAGGACAGCCTTGATCTGGGATTGGAGGCCGCCAGATCCACCAGCGAAATCAAAAGTCTGATCGAAGGGATGGCCCTTACGCAGCAAATGTTCCAGGGCGCCTTCGACAAACTGGGCGTCACGACCGTTAACCCGCAAGGGATGCGTTTCGATCCGGCCCAACATCAGGCAATGATGATGGAAGCCACTACGCTGGTTGAACCTGGCACTGTGTTGCGGGTATTGCAGCAGGGGTACTGCCTGCATGAGCGTCTCATCCGTGCGGCCATGGTGATCGTCGCTAAAGCCCCGGAGGGGGCTTGAGAAACCGCACGTTGCCCCCATATAGCAACCCATCATTCACGAATTTCGGCGGCGTTGAACGTCCGCCTGAAGCAGGTTTAAGAAAGGCTAAATCATGGCAAGGATAATCGGAATCGATCTCGGCACGACCAACTCCTGCGTCGCGGTGCTGGAGGGCGGCAAGGCTAAGGTCATTGAAAACAGCGAAGGGACACGCACCACCCCGTCGATTGTGGCGTTTGGCAGCGATGATGAAGTCCTGGTCGGACAAGCAGCGAAACGGCAGGCGGTGACCAATCCGCAAAACACCTTGTTCGCCGTCAAGCGCCTGATCGGACGCAAGTTTAAAGACGATGTGGTGCAGCGCGATAAAGGGATGGTGCCCTACAAAATCGTCGCCGCAGACAACGGGGATGCCTGGGTAGAGGTTCGGGGCAAGAAGATAGCGCCGCCGGAAATTTCCGCGCGCGTGCTGATGAAAATGAAAAAAACTGCCGAAGACTACCTTGGTGAAGAGGTCAAGGAAGCGGTGATCACCGTGCCGGCGTATTTCAACGATTCGCAACGTCAGGCGACTAAAGACGCGGGCCGCATCGCGGGGCTTGAAGTCAAACGCATCATCAATGAACCGACCGCGGCGGCGCTTGCCTTCGGGATGGATAAGCTGGAGGGCGATGCCAAAATTGCGGTCTACGATCTCGGCGGTGGCACCTTCGATATTTCGATCATCGAAATCGCCGTCGTCGATGGCGAACATCAATTCGAAGTGTTGTCGACCAACGGAGACACCTTCCTTGGGGGCGAGGACTTTGATCTCCGCCTGATTGAATATCTTGCGGCAGAATTCAAGAAGGAGCAGGGCATCGATCTGCACAACGATCCGCTGGCGCTGCAGCGTCTGAAAGAGGCAGCGGAGAAGGCCAAGATAGAGCTTTCGTCGAGTCAGCAGACGGATGTCAATCTGCCCTATATCACGGCGGACGCGACCGGGCCGAAGCACCTCAATATGAAGATCACGCGCAGCAAACTGGAGTCGCTGGTCGAAGAACTCATCAAGCGCACCATCGAGCCCTGCCTCGTGGCATTGAAAGATTCGGGGCTCAAAGCCTCGGAGATCAACGACGTGATCCTGGTGGGTGGACAGTCGCGCATGCCCAAAGTCCAGGAAGCGGTGAAGAACATCTTTGGTCGCGAACCGCGCAAGGATGTGAATCCAGATGAAGCGGTGGCGGTGGGTGCCGCGATCCAGGCGGGCGTGCTGGGTGGCGACGTCAAGGATGTTTTGCTACTGGACGTCACCCCCTTGTCGCTCGGGATCGAAACCCTGGGTGGCGTGATGACCAAGCTTATCGAGAAGAATACAACCATCCCGACCAAGGCGAATCAGGTCTTCTCGACCGCCGACGATCATCAGACTGCGGTGACCGTGCATGTGTTGCAGGGCGAGCGCGAAAAGGCGGTGGCCAACAAGTCGCTCGGTCGCTTCGACCTGGCCGACATTCCGCCGTCGCCGCGTGGGGTGCCGCAAATCGAGGTGACTTTCGACATTGACGCCAACGGTATCCTGAATGTTTCGGCCAAAGACAAGGCGACCGGCAAACAACAATCGATCGTCATCAAGGCCTCAAGTGGTCTGTCGGACGACGAAATTCAACGCATGGTGCAAGATGCCGAGGCCCACGCCGAGGAGGATCGTAAATTCCATGAGTTGGTCAATGCGCGCAATCAGGCTGATGGTTTGTTGCACGCCACTAAAAAATCCTTGGACGAAATGGGCGATAAGGTCGAAGCGCAGGAGCGCACGGACCTCGAAGCCGCCATGGAGGAAGTCCGTGCGGCGTTGAAAGCCGATGACAAGGACGAAATTGACGCGAAAAGCCGACGGTTGGGTGAGCTATCGGGTAAACTCGCGCAACGCGTCTACCAGGCCGAACAAGCGGCGGCAGGCGCGAGTGGCACCAGCCACGCTGAGCAGCCGGCTTCAGCCAACGAAGGCAATGTGGTCGATGCCGATTTCGAGGAAGTCAAAGACAAGTAACTGCGCAGAGACTTGGCGTAGCACCGAACGGCCCGGGCGGATCATCGATTCGCCGCGGGCCGATTTGTATTAACAATGGACAAAAACGCGGATGGCTAAGCGAGATTACTACGAGGTTCTGGGTGTCAGTCGCCAGGTCGATGAGGCTGAACTCAAGAAAGCCTACCGGCGGCTGGCGATGAAATTCCACCCGGATCGAAATGCAGGCGATGCGACCGCCGAGGACTCGTTCAAGGAAGTGAAGGAGGCTTTCGAAATGCTGAGCGATCAGCGCAAGCGCGCGGCCTACGACCAATTTGGCCACGCGGGCGTTGATTCTTCCGTGGCTGCCGGAGCCGGTGCTGGATTCAGCGATATCTTCGATTCTGTATTCGGGGATATTTTCGGGGCCGGTGGACGCCAAGGTAATCGCGTTTATCGTGGCGCGGATTTGCGTTATGACCTCGAACTCTCACTGGAAGATGCAGTGCGCGGCACTGAGGTCAAAATCCGCGTCCCGACGATAATCGTGTGCGAAAGTTGTGAGGGCTCGGGAAGCCGTTCGCGGGCTGCCCCAGAAACCTGTACCGCCTGTAATGGGGTGGGCCAAGTTCGCATGCAGCAGGGCTTTTTTTCCGTGCAACAGGCCTGCCCGAGTTGTCGTGGCAAAGGCAAAAGCGTGCGCGATCCCTGTGGCACCTGCGGTGGCACAGGCAAGGGCCGAGGCCACAAAACGATCGCTGTCAAGGTACCGGGAGGGGTCGACAACGGCGACCGCATTCGGCTCGGCGCCGAAGGGGAGGCAGGCCAGAACGGTGGCCCGTCAGGCGACCTGTATGTCAACGTTGTGGTGGGCGAACATGCGATTTTTACGCGCGAGGGCAACGACCTTTACTCCGAAGTCCCGATCGATTTTGTGACCGCCTCGCTCGGCGGCGAAATTGAAGTGCCGACCCTCGCCGGCAGAGTGGTCCTTAAGATCCCGTCCGAGACGCAGAGTGGCAAAATGTTTCGTCTGCGTGGCAAGGGCGTACGTTCGGTGCGCGGGGGGGCGGTCGGCGATTTAATCTGCCGCACGACGATCGAGACCCCAGTGAATCTCAATAAACAGCAGAAAGATCTGTTACGCGCCTTTAGCGACTCCCTGGGCAATACCTCAGAGCGACATAGCCCGCGCGCCAGTTCATGGCTCGATGGCGTCAAGAAATTCTTTGAAGACATGAAATTCACCTGAGCGAGCTGGTGTGTCCGCCATTACCCAGATAGGCATCACCGGGGCCGCCGGGCGCATGGGCCGAACCCTAATCGAACTGGCGGTGCAGCACCCGCAGCTTAGGCTGAGTGCGGCGTTCGAGCGTGCGGAAGCGCCACACATCGGCCAGGACGCCGGTGTCCTGGCGGGCCTCGCGCCAATCGGAGTGCGGATAGCGCCAGGCGCAGATCTCGCTCAATTTGAATTTGATGTTTTAGTCGACTTCACTGCACCAAAGGCCACCCTCAACTACGTGGCGCAGTGTCGGGCGCTGGGTCGTCGCATGGTGATCGGCACCACCGGCTTGGGCCTGGAGCGTGCGGCAATTGAGGCGGCGGCGTGCGATATCGCCATCGTGTGGGCACCCAACATGAGCATTGGCGTGAATCTTTGTTTCAAACTGCTCGAACTTGCTGCTCGGGTGCTGGGCGATGAAGTCGACGTGGAGATTATTGAGGCTCACCACCGGCACAAGGTCGATGCCCCCTCGGGCACCGCGTTGCGGATGGGGGAAATCGTGGCCAATACGCTAGGCCGCGACCTCAAGACCTGTGCGGTTTACGGGCGCGAAGGGCAGAACGGCGCACGCGAACGCAAGACCATTGGTTTTGCGACGATTCGGGCGGGTGAAATCGTTGGCGAACACACTGTGTTGTTCGCGGGCGCGGGCGAGCGGGTCGAAATTTCTCATCGGGCCGAGAACAGGGCGACCTTTGCCGGCGGCGCTTTGCGGGCCGCGCGATGGGTCGATCACCGCGAACCGGGGCTTTATGACATGCAGGACGTGCTCGGCCTACGTGCCTGAAGTTTTCCGCAGGATGCGGCCAGCCCCCATCCGTCCTTTTACGCTTGTTTCTCTTGTACAATTTTGAACCGGTAGCCGATCACCCAGCACTAAGCCTGCAGTGACGAATGCGCCGAGGCCCACAGCGGTGAAGATTGTCACGGAGATGCTGCATGGAACAACCCTCGACTAAAACCCCGAATGCCATCGTCGCCCGCAGTGGTGACGAGGTGGATGTGATGGCCCTGTGCGCAATCGCTGCTGGTGATCGGGCGGCGTTCGATGAGATGTATCGTCGTTACTACCCACGTCTCATGGACTTTCTCGCGCGGGTGGTCAGTCACCGTGAACTCGCGGAAGAAATCGTGAATGACACGATGTACACGGTGTGGACGGCGGGTAATTCGTTTGCCGGACGGTCCAAAGTATCGACCTGGGTTTTTGGTATTGCCTACAAGAAGGCACTAAAGCGCCTGAGCCGTGACAAACGCCAGCGGGCCGAGTCGCTCGATGACCACTACGAGCTGGCGGCGGATACCGATCCGGTTGGTGACGCCAATCTCGCGCAACTGAAGAGCGCGCTGGAGCGCGCCCTAGTTCGCCTATCCCCTGCCCACCGCAGCGTGGTGGAACTGACCTACCTTCTGGATTACTCCTACGACGAAATTGCCCGGATCGTGGGGTGTCCGGTCAACACGGTAAAAACAAGAATGTTCCATGCCCGCGCCCATTTGCGTCGCCTGCTTGGCGCGTTGGTCGGCAAGTAAACCCGAGCCGTTATGAGCCACGATAATCTTCTGCCCTTTGCGGCCGAACACCAGGCAGCCTGGGCGCTACTGCCCTGGTACTGCAATGGAACGCTCGCGACCAGTGAGACGGCGAGTATCGAACTGCACCTGCGCAATTGCCTGGTCTGCCGTCGCGAAATAACGATGTTGAAAGTGCTCGCCAAGTACACCGTTACGCCTAAGGCGGATGCAGAGTGTGAGGCGGCCTTAAGACGAATGTCGCTACGTCTAGCACCGGGGTCGGCGCGCCCGCGTCACTTCCCGTGGGCAGCGGCGGCGATGCTCACGCTGAGCACCTCGCTGCTGGCATGGGCGTTGGACAATGCCGAAAACAGCACTGCGTGGTTGCGTAATGCGGGTTTCAGTGGGGTGGCAGAACAGCCGCTCGATGACCGCGCGGCCTTCTTGCGCCCGCAGGTCAATCTGGTGTTCTACGACGATATCACTGAACGGGAACTGCGCTCGTTGGTGCTGGCAGTGGGTGCTGAAGTGGTCGAAGGACCGACGCCGCAAGGTATGTATACCCTCGCATTCTCGCGTCAGATGAGCCCGGGTGAGATCATGGACGCGCTGCGCCAGTTGCGCTTTTCGCGCCGCGTGCTGTTCGCCGAACCGGCCATGACCACCAAAGTGGGTGGCGCGCTCGACTGGTAAATGCGCGCCTCGCGGCGCTTTCCCACATCCGACAGGCTGCTGGATATACAAGTACAGTCGCGATTGCTAAGGTACCCCTGGTTGCGAAGGGCCGGCGAGAGCTCGCCCGCACCGGCAAGGGTCCGCGATGCGCAAGCGTCGCGGCGGGGAAAATGGATCGGGTACGGATCCACCAATGACAAAACTTCGAGCGGCGGTAGTGGGGGTGGGTTATCTGGGCAACTTCCATGTCCAGAAGTACCTGAGCCTGCCGGACCTGGAGGTGGTCGGGGTTGTCGAGACGAATCCTGAGCGCGCGCACGAAATTTCTACCAAGTACCAGATACCCGCTTTCGACTCGCTGACACCGCTGATGGGACAGATAGATCTCGTCTCGATCGTGACCCCGCCCATGCACCACTTCGCGGCCGCCCGGCAATGCCTCGAACAAGGCGTACACGTGTTGGTCGAGAAGCCTGTCACGGAAACCGTGCAGGAAGCGCAGCAGTTGATCGAACTTGCGCGGCGCCGACACTGCGTGTTCCAGGTTGGGCACCTGGAACGCTTCAATCCGGCGGTCATTGCGGTGCGCCGACGGTTGCAGTCTCCGCACCGCATTGAAGCCCGCAGATTGTCCAAGTACCAGAAGCGCGGTACCGAAGTGGATGTGGTACTGGACTTAATGATTCACGATATCGATATCGTGCTCTCGTTCGTCTCGAGTCCGGTGGCAACCCTGCATGCGACTGGGTCCACAGTGGTATCGGGGGATATTGATGTCGCCCATGCAACCTTGCACTTCGCACACGGCTGCGTCGCCGAGTTGACTGCCAGTCGAGTCAATCGCGAACCGGTGCGGACCATGAATATCTATCAAGCAGATTCCTATATTTCGGTCGATTACCTGAACCATACCTTACTGGTCGGTAGCCATGGCCTTGGCACCGGCGACCAGTTGCCGGTCGAGGTCAATTTCGAAGAAGAGAATCTGACGCGCACGGATGTCCTGATGGACGAAATTGCGTCGTTTGTCGCGGCAGTACGCCACGGCAACGCACCGACTGTGTCTGGCGAAGATGGTAAGCGGGCGCTGGAGGTAGCAGTCGCGATCAGTAGCCAGATCCGGGCCCGCGCCCGCGCACCGCGTGGACACACGGCGCGTTGACCGACGGTTTAACACCGCAGGGGTGGCCGTGTTGGAAGCTGGCACGTGAGGGACACGGATCCAGTCCTGCCCCGTAGCGCGCCTGTTAGAGGGCTAGCAGCTTGGCATTTTCACTCGCCGTGCGCACGCTGCACTTTCGTGCCTGCGGGGGCTCAAGTACAATGCACCTGACCCTTCGTGAGCGAACGGCGTGCGCCGTTCCCGCGCTTTCCCATACCGAACAACCACTCATGACACCAGCAATCCTAGCGCTCGCGGACGGGACGGTCTTTCACGGTTCGGCCATTGGCGCACACGGCGCCGCCATAGGCGAAGTCGTCTTCAATACGGCGATGACGGGTTACCAGGAGATTCTGACCGACCCCTCTTACTATCACCAACTCGTCACGCTGACCTATCCCCACATCGGCAACGTTGGGGTCAATGAGGGCGACGCCGAGGCGCACCGGGTTTATGCGGAAGGACTCATCATCCGCGACAGCTCACTGGCCGTCAGCAACTGGCGTGCGACGGCGTCGCTGGAGGTCTACCTGCGCGCGAATAACGTGGTGGCGATTGCGGAAATAGATACGCGCAAATTGACCCGACATTTGCGCGACAACGGCGCCCAGAGTGGTTGCATTCTGGCGGGATCAGAAATCCACGAAGATGCCGCGCTCGCCCAGGCGCGCGCATTTCCCGGCCTAAACGGCGCTGATCTGGCCCGCGTAGTGACCACCGAGCGACCCTACACCTGGCGCGAGGGAAGCTGGCAACTCGCGGGCGATACGTTCCGCGCCCAAGCGAGCGATGCTCAGTGGCGCGTGGCGGTCTACGACTACGGGGTTAAGCGCAGTACCCTGCGCTTGTTGGCAGATCGAGGATGCGCCGTCGAGGTCTACCCCGCCACGACCCCGGCGCGGGAATTACTCGCCACCTTGCCTGAGGGCATATTTCTCTCGAACGGTCCGGGCGACCCTGCGCCTTGCAGCTATGCGATTGAAGCCATTCGCGAACTTCTGCACGCCGGCATCCCGATGTTCGGCCTCTGCCTGGGGCACCAGCTGCTCGGCTTGGCCTGCGGGGCAAAAACGGTCAAGATGAAGTTCGGCCACCACGGTGCCAATCATCCCGTGCAGGATCTGCGCACAGGACAGGTATTGATTACCAGCCAGAACCATGGGTTTGCGATCGACGAAGACAGTTTGCCTGACGTACTCATCGCCACCCATCGCTCACTGTTCGACCGCTCGCTGCAGGGTATCGCGCACACGCGCGCGCCCGCCTTCAGTTTTCAGGGCCACCCGGAAGCCAGTCCAGGCCCGCATGATATGCAACCTTTACTCGACCAGTTTGTCGATTTGATGCGTCGCCATCGTAACGGCTGACCGCGAGTTAGCACTGACATGCCGAAACGCAACGATATTCAAAGCATCCTTATTCTTGGGGCGGGACCGATTGTGATCGGGCAGGCCTGCGAATTCGACTATTCGGGGACCCAGGCGTGCCGTGCACTGCGCGAGGAGGGTTATCGGATCGTGCTCGTGAACTCCAATCCCGCCACCATCATGACCGACCCCGGCACGGCGGATGCGACCTATATCGAACCGGTGCGCTGGCAGACCGTGGCCAAGATTATTGAAGCCGAGCGTCCCGACGCGCTGCTGCCTACGATGGGCGGGCAGACCGCCCTCAACTGTGCGCTCGATCTGGCGCGCGAGGGGATCCTCACGAAGTTTAACGTCGAGCTGATCGGCGCCTCTGAACGCGCGATTGATATGGCGGAAGACCGCGAGAAGTTCCGGCATGCAATGTCACGCATCGGTCTCGCGACACCGGCGGCCTCCGTTGCCCGTACGCTGGAAGAGGCGGAGCGCGTACAACCGAGCTTCGGATATCCCGTCGTTATCCGGCCGTCATTCACCTTGGGTGGCACCGGCGGGGGCATCGCGTATAACCGCGAAGAGTTCGCGGAAATCGTGGGTCGCGGCTTGGATGCATCGCCAGTGCACGAGGTGCTGATCGAAGAATCCGTTCTCGGCTGGAAAGAGTTCGAGATGGAGGTGGTGCGTGATCGGAAAGACAACTGCATCATCATCTGTGCAATCGAAAACCTTGATCCGATGGGTATCCACACGGGTGACTCAATCACGGTCGCGCCGGCGCAAACCTTGACCGACAAGGAATATCAAATCATGCGCAATGCCTCGATCGCGGTGCTGCGCGAAATCGGGGTCGAAACCGGCGGTTCCAACGTACAGTTCGCGATCAATCCACAGGATGGGCGCCTAGTAGTCATCGAGATGAATCCAAGAGTCTCGCGCTCGTCCGCGCTGGCCTCCAAAGCGACGGGATTCCCGATCGCAAAGGTCGCGGCGAAGCTGGCCGTCGGCTACACCCTGGACGAACTCGCCAATGAAATCACCGGCGGTGTGACCCCCGCCTCATTCGAGCCAACCATTGATTACGTGGTGACTAAGATTCCACGTTTCACGTTCGAGAAATTTCCGCAGGCGCAAGATCGCTTAACCACCCAGATGAAATCTGTGGGTGAGGTGATGGCCATCGGGCGTACTTTTCAGGAGTCGTTCCAGAAGGCGTTACGTGCGCTCGAAACCGGGGTCAGTGGCCTGGATGAGAAATTCAAAGGTGAGGGTGCAGGCGATCACGACAAGCTCGTTCGCGAATTGACGCAGGCTGGCTCGGAACGCATCTGGTATGTGGCTGATGCATTCCGCAGTGGTATGAATGTCGAAGAGGTATTCGCAGCAACAAAAATTGACCGTTGGTTCCTTGCTCAAATCGCCGATCTGGTTCAGGAAGAAGCGGTGGTGCGCCGCACCGGCATCGTGGGCCTCGACTCCAAGTCACTGCGCAGGCTCAAGCGCAAGGGGTTTGCCGATGCGCGACTCGCGACGCTGGTGAACGCGAGCGAGGCTGAGATTCGCGCGCTGCGGCATCGGTTGGGCATACGACCGGTCTTCAAACGGGTCGATTCTGTTGCCGCAGAGTTCGCTGCTACCACGGCCTACCTATACTCGACCTACGAACAGGAATGCGAAGCGCACCCGACTTCCCGGCAGAAAGTGATCGTGCTCGGCGGTGGACCCAATCGTATCGGGCAAGGCATCGAATTCGATTACTGCTGCGTGCAAGCGGCCCACGCGATTCGCGAAGCGGGCCTCGAATCGATCATGATCAACTGCAATCCCGAGACGGTGTCGACCGATTACGACACCTCGGACCGACTTTACTTCGAGCCACTGACGTTAGAAGACGTGCTGGAGATCGTTGAACTGGAAAAGCCCTTTGGGGTTATCGTGCAATTCGGCGGGCAGACCCCGCTCAAGCTGGCAAAGGCCCTGGCGGCGGCAGGTGTCCCGATCATCGGCACCTCTCCCGATTCCATCGACTTAGCCGAGGATCGCGAGCGATTTCAAAAATTCCTGACAGACGTTGGATTGCGCCAGCCGCCGAATCGTACCGCGCGTTCGCCCGAAGCCGCCTTACGCGCGGCGGCTGAGATTGGCTATCCCTTAGTGGTACGGCCGTCCTATGTGCTGGGTGGACGCGCGATGGAGATTGTCTATACCGAAGCCCAGCTCTCTTTGTATATGCGCCAGGCGGTGGCGGTATCGAACGACTCGCCAGTGTTGCTGGATTTATTTCTAGATCACGCGATTGAAGTGGATGTAGATGCGATCAGCGACGGGCAGCAGGTATTGATCGGTGGTGTGATGGAACACATAGAACAGGCGGGGATTCATTCAGGTGACTCCGCGTGTGCGTTGCCACCGCATACCTTGACCGCGGCCATGCAAGCCGAACTCAGCCGCCAGGTGGAGGTGATGGCGCGCGGACTCGGTGTGGTGGGCCTCATGAACACGCAGTTTGCGATTCAAGGTGACCACATCTACGTTCTCGAAGTGAATCCGCGCGCATCGCGTACGGTGCCTTTTGTATCCAAGGCCACGGGTCTGCCGCTCGCGCAAATCGCTGCGCTCTGCATGATTGGTAAGTCATTGGCGGCGCAAGGTAATCCAGCCCCACGTGTGCCGAGTTATTTTTCGGTCAAGGAGGCGGTCTTCCCGTTCGCCAAATTTCCCGGGGTGGACCCGTTGCTAGGGCCTGAAATGAAATCCACCGGGGAAGTGATGGGCATCGGTGCGACATTCGGCGAGGCATTCGCAAAAGCGCAGCAGGGTGTGGGCATGACCTTGCCCGTGGGTGGTACGGCTTTTATCAGCGTGCGGGAAGCCGATAAGCCCCAGGCGCCCGAACTTGCGCGCGCGTTGGCCAACGCCGGATTCAGCCTCCTCGCGACCCGCGGCACCGCCAAAGTCCTGCTCGATGCGGGCATTACCTGCCTAGCCGTGAACAAGGTGTTGGAGGGGCAGCCTCACATCGTCGATATCATCAAGAACGGCGGCGTCGATTTCATCATCAACACCACAGAAGGTGAGCTTGCGATCGCCGATTCATTCACTATTCGACGCAGTGCCCTTCAGCACAAGATTGCCTACACTACGACGATGGCCGGCGCCATTGCGGCGGTGATGGCCTTAGCCGCACCCAAGGAGGAACGGGTGCGCAGGTTGCAGCAGTTGCATGAGGAATTCCGAACATGAACAAGTCGCCGATGACGGAGCTAGGCGCGCAGCGCCTGCGTGAAGAGCTGCATCGACTCAAGACCGTCGATCGTCCACGCATCACCACAGCGATCGCCGAAGCGCGCGCGCTCGGGGATCTCAAGGAGAACGCGGAATATCATGCGGCGCGGGAACAGCAGAGCTTTGCAGAAGGCAGAATCCTGGACATCGAGGGCAAACTCGGAAACGCGGAGATTATTGATGTCACGAAAGTCAACGCGCACGGGCGAGTCGTGTTCGGCGCCACTGTTGCGCTGCTGAACCAGACCACTGACGAGGAGGTCACCTACCGAATCGTGGGCGAAGACGAGGCTGATATCAAAGCAGGACGGGTTTCAATCAATTCACCTGTCGCGCGCGGGCTTATCGGGAAACAGGCTGGGGATGAAGTTGCCGTGCAGGTCCCGAGCGGCGTGGTGGAGTACGAGGTACTCGCAGTCAAGTACATCTGATTCGCCTCCCGAACTTACACGCTAAGGGTTTGTCCAGTGGCGCCATCGTGCGTGCATGAAACAAACTGCGGCACTGTAGGGTGCCACCGAAGCACCTTCTGCGCTGCCCGTCGTAACGAAAACTGGATTTGACATGTCGCGGCGTTCCTCCAGTCAAAGCTGGCACAAAATTCAGTCGAGCGACCCATTTATCAAGCGGCGTGACCAGGCCGGCCTGCGGTCGCGCGCGGCATTCAAATTGCAGGAACTCCTGGCCCGCGATCGGCTGGGCCGTACCGGTCAGGTAGTGCTCGATCTTGGCGCGAGCCCCGGCGGCTGGAGCCAGATAGTGGCGCCGATGGTCGGCGCAGCGGGAAAGGTCGTGGCGGTCGATATATTGCCCATGGCGCCATTGGCAGGCGTCACCTTTATCCTGGGTGACGCCACCGAAGATGCCATCGTCACGCAAATTGCAAATACGCTGGCAGGACGGCCGGTAGACCTTGTTTTATCCGATATGGCCCCCAATTTAACCGGGATAAGGTCAGTCGATGAGGCCCGTTCGCTGGTGCTGGCGGAACAAGTGTTGCTCGTGGCTCAGAATTTTTTGTGTGCGGGAGGGACAATGCTCGTAAAACTCTTTCAGCATAACGATACTGAGTTGTTTATACGGGAGGCGCGCCATCATTTTGCGACCCTCAACCGTCGCAAGCCGGCAGCCTCACGCAGCCACTCGCGTGAGTTTTACCTGGTGGCAAGCGGATTTCGGCTATAGTTCAGCTCATAGGATGCACCGGCGCGACCCCTATCATTGGTGCCGCGCCGGCAACAATAGGAAATGGAGATAATGGCAAGAAATCTAGCCTTGTGGGCAGTCATCGCCCTGGTGCTCATGTTGGTGTTTCAAAATTTCGCGCCTCGTCAGGGCGCGTCGCGGCCGCTCGACTATTCAGATTTTATTGCGTCCGTAAAGACCGGGCAGGTGGCCAAGGCGACCTTGGATGGTTCGATGGTCGAGATCGAATTGCAGGATGGTTCAAAGCAGTTAACCTATAGCCCAGAATCCGACAACGGCGCGATGATCGGGTTACTGCTCGATAACCACGTGCGTGTTCAGGCCCAGCCGCCCGATCGTCAGGGCATCCTGATGCAGATCTTCATCTCCTGGTTCCCGTTTCTGTTGCTGATTGCGGTCTGGATCTACCTCATGCGCCAGATGCAGGGCGGCGGTAATGGGCGCGGGGCCCTGTCGTTCGGCAAGAGCCGGGCGCGCATGCTGAGCGAAGATCAGGTGCGCATCACCTTCAACGACGTCGCAGGGGTCGAAGAAGCCAAGGAGGAGGTGAAAGAACTGGTGGATTTTCTCCGCGATCCCGGCAAATACCAGAAACTTGGCGGCAAGATCCCGCGCGGCGTGCTGATGGTCGGCTTGCCTGGTACCGGGAAGACTTTACTTGCGAGAGCCATTGCCGGTGAAGCCAAAGTGCCTTTTTTCACGATATCCGGCTCAGACTTTGTCGAGATGTTCGTCGGCGTAGGCGCCTCACGCGTGCGCGATATGTTCGAGCAAGCCAAAAAGCACGCACCGTGCATTATCTTCATCGACGAAATCGATGCGGTGGGGCGTCATCGTGGCGCCGGTCTGGGTGGTGGCCATGATGAACGAGAACAAACCCTGAACCAGCTGCTGGTGGAAATGGACGGCTTCGAAGGGAACGAAGGCGTGATCGTGATCGCGGCCACTAACCGGCCGGATGTGCTAGACCCGGCGTTACTGCGACCTGGCCGCTTCGACCGCCAAGTGGTGGTGCCGTTACCAGACGTGCGCGGTCGGGAACAGATCCTGAAGGTGCATATGCGCAAAGTGCCCATCGGAGATGACGTCAAGCCGAACATTCTGGCGCGCGGGACGCCAGGGTTTTCCGGCGCGGACCTCGCGAATCTCGTCAACGAGGCCGCGCTTTTCGCGGCGCGCGGCAATAAGCGGCTGGTGGGCATGGACGAATTCGAGAGGGCTAAAGACAAGATCATGATGGGCGCGGAGCGCCGATCAATGGTGATGAGTGAAGCTGAGAAAAAGCTCACTGCCTATCATGAAGCGGGACACGCGATCGTTGGGCGCAGCTTGCCATCGCATGATCCGGTCTACAAAGTCACGATCATCCCGCGTGGCCGCGCGCTCGGCGTGACCATGTTTTTGCCGGAAGAAGATCGACTCAGCTACACCAAAGAGCGCCTGGAAAGTTCCATCGCTAGCCTGTTTGGCGGCCGGCTCGCTGAAGAAATCGTGTTCGGTAGAGATTCCGTCACCACGGGTGCGTCCAACGATATCGAACGCGTGACGGATATCGCGAGGAACATGGTGACCCGCTGGGGGCTTTCCGACCGCCTGGGCCCGATGACTTATAGCGACGATGAAGGCGAAGTCTTTCTCGGACATTCCATCACCCAACACAAGATGGTCTCGGACAGCACGGCCCATGTGATTGATGAAGAAGTGCGAAAAATCGTGGACCGCAACTACGCGCGAGCACGCGCGATCCTCGAATCCAACCTCGCTAAGCTACACACCATGGCAGAGGCCCTGCTTAAATTCGAAACCCTGGATAGCGATCAGATCTCGGACATCATGGAGGGTCGGCAAGCGCGAACCCCTCAGGATTGGGACGACGAAGACCGTACCGGGGCCTCCAGGGCGCCGGACGCGCCCAGCACCTCCGCCGCTGATGGGACCATCGGCGGGCCTGCCGCCCAGAGCTGAGGGCGACGCGCGGGGCCTTACCGTTAGGCCGTTGCGCTCACGCCGCTAACTATCCGTCGATGCCGGTTGTGCTGGCCTTCTTGGCCTGCCAACCGGGGCACGCTTTTCGTCACAAATCCGATCTAAGCTTAGCGCCATCGCGCGACCAACGTCGCCTGGCACCAGGAGCGCTTATGGGAAAGTCCAACCGCACGTATTTTGGAACGGATGGCATTCGAGGCAAGGTGGGGGAGGCACCGATCACACCAGATTTCGTGATGAAGCTTGGTTGGGCCGCTGGTCGCGTGCTCGCGCGAGGCACCATTGGGAAGCCAAAGGTCCTGATCGGCAAGGACACGCGGGTTTCGGGCTATATGTTCGAATCTGCACTGGAAGCCGGGCTGTCCGCCGCAGGGGTCGATATCCACCTATTGGGACCCATGCCGACGCCCGGAATCGCGTATCTCACGCGGACCTTTCATGCGCAGGCCGGCATTGTTATCAGCGCCTCCCATAATGGGTTCGAAGACAACGGTATCAAGTTTTTCTCCGCTGCAGGCCAGAAATTGCCGGATGCGATAGAAGCTGAAATCGAGGCGGAACTCGAAAAGCCGTTCGAGACCGTCACCTCGCGCGAGCTAGGCAAAGCCCATAGAGTCACGGACGCCGCTGGGCGCTATATCGAATTCTG
Source organism: Pseudomonadota bacterium (assembly GCA_043734785.1). Lineage (GTDB taxonomy): Bacteria > Pseudomonadota > Gammaproteobacteria > CAIKBL01. The sequence continues at coordinate 31,964 of JAYTEX010000137.1, forward strand.
CAAGAGCACTTTGAATACCGAGGCTGATCTCCGAGGGCTCAAGGTGGTCGTGGATTGTGCCCATGGCGCGACTTATCACGTGGCACCTGCCGTGCTTGAAGAACTCGGCGCCACGGTCACCGTCATCGGTAACAAGCCGGATGGCTTCAATATTAATGCCGAAGTCGGCGCGACCGCGCCGCAGGCGCTTCAGCGGCGCGTGGTGGAGGAGGGAGCGGACGTCGGCATCGCGCTCGATGGGGATGGTGATCGGCTCATCATGGTGGATGCGACAGGCGAAGTCGTCGATGGCGATGAGCTGACTTTCATCATCGCGCGACACCGCCAACAGCTGGGGCGATTGCGCGGTGCGGTGGTCGGCACCCAGATGAGCAATCTCGGGCTCGAGCTTGCTTTGCGCACCCTGGACCTCGACTTCAAGCGCGCCAAAGTCGGCGACCGTTATGTGATGGAAATTCTGAATACCCACGGATGGACGATGGGCGGCGAGTCCTCTGGCCATATCATCTGCCTGGATTTAACGACCACAGGCGATGGCATTATCTCCGCCCTGCAGGTGCTGGAGGCGATGGTCCGCTCAGACCAGACACTTGCGACGCTGAAGAGCGGGATGTCGAAATTGCCGCAAGTACTCGTGAATGTACGACTGCCAACCAAACAGGACGTGATGAACAGTCCGCTGGTGCAACAGGCAATTCACGACGCAGAACAAAGACTCGGCAGCCGCGGTCGCGTGCTGCTGCGCCCGTCAGGGACAGAACCGGTCGTGCGCGTGATGGCAGAAGGTCATGATCTCCAACTGGTAGAAGAGGTGGTCAACACGCTGGCACGCGTGGTGAGCGAGGCGGTCGGCGCGAAAACTTCTCAATCTCCAGCGCCGCTTAAACTCTATACCGTCGCGTGAGGTGCTCGGACCGCCAAACGGGGAGCTAGGGGCGCGGTACTCGCCTCCTCCCTGCCCGCGTGGCGCCTCGCGAGCGCTGATTCAGATATTCCGCAGGAGCTCGTTAATACTGACTTTCGCGCGGGTTTTGGCGTCCACTTTTTTCACAATCACGGCGCAGTAGAGGCTGTGTGTGCCATCCGCAGATGGGAGATTGCCGGATACCACGACTGAGCCACACGGCACATAGCCATAAGAGACCTGACCAGTCGCGCGATCGTAAATCTTGGTACTTTGCCCGATATAAACCCCCATCGAAATGACGGAGCCTTCACCGACGATCACGCCTTCGACGATTTCGGAACGAGCGCCGATGAAGCAGTGGTCTTCGATGATGGTGGGTGAGGCTTGCAAGGGCTCCAGCACACCGCCGATGCCGACACCACCCGAAAGATGAACGTGCTTACCAATCTGGGCACAGGATCCCACGGTCGCCCAGGTATCGACCATCGTGCCCGTGTCAACATAAGCCCCGATGTTGACGTAACTTGGCATCAACACGACGCCGCTCGCGATAAAGGCGCCTCGACGGACCGTGGCGGGCGGTACAACGCGCACACCCAGCGCTCGAAACTCCGCGTCAGAGGTGTCAGCAAATTTCAGCGCGACTTTATCGAAGTAACGCGTATGGCCGTTATCGATGACCTGGTTGTCATTCAGCCGAAAAGACAACAGCACGGCCTTTTTCGCCCATTCGTTGACGTGCCAGTTGTCACCGCGCTTTTCGGCAACCCGCAATAGGCCTGATCCCAGCTGATTCAGGGTTTCTTCGACGGCCGCGCGTTCACTAGGAGCCGGACTCGCCGGAGTGAGTTCGGCACGTCGTTCGAATGCTTCATTGATGATCTCGGCTAGCGCTTGCATTGGGGGCTCCTGTTCAAAGTTTTCTGACCACATCTCGAATGCGCGAGGCAGCTTCGACACAGCTCGCCTGGTTGGCGACCAGCGCAATTCGCAGACGTTTGTAGCCAGGGTTGAATCCATCGATAGTGCGTGCGAGGAACTGCCCCGGCAGGGTTGTAACGTTAGCCAGAGCGATCAGCTTGCGGCACATTTCTAGATCATCCAGCGGAAATTCTGGCCACAGGTAGAATCCACCGGGCGGAATGGTGATCTCAAGGCAGTCACCAAGGATCGCGCTGACCGCGCGAAATTTCTCGCGATATAGCGCGCGATTCTCGCGCACGTGCGTTTCGTCATTCCAGGCGGCGACGCTCGCGGCCTGCACGTGCAGGGGCATGGCAGAGCCGTGATAGGTCCGATAGCGCAGAAACGTCTCAATCAGGAACGCGTCCCCTGCTACAAATCCAGATCGCAGTCCCGGGGCGTTCGAGCGTTTGGATAAACTGTGCATGACCAGGCAACGCCGGAAATCCGTGCGACCGCTCCGCCATGCCGCCTCCAGTAATCCCGTTGGTGGAGAAGCCTCATCAAAATAGAGTTCTGAATAACACTCATCGGCGACGACGACGAAATCATGACGATCCGCGAGATCAAGCAACGCAATCAAGGTATTGCTCGAGAAGACCGTGCCTGCGGGGTTAGAGGGCGAGCAGATATACATCAGTGCGCAACGATCGAGCATCGCTGCGGGCAAAGCCTCAATATCCGGCAGGAAACCACGCGCCGCCGGGCAAGCCATAAAGTAAGGCTCAGCCCCTGCCAACAATGCCGCGCCCTCGTAAATCTGATAGAAGGGATTCGGCATCATGATGTGGCTGCGTTGCGCGCTGCGCGGCACGAGCGCCTGCGCGATGGCAAACAATGCTTCGCGTGACCCGTTGACCGGAAGCACCATGCGCTCCGGATCAACCGCGTTGCCAGGGAGTTTGAAGCGCCTGCAAAGCCAGCGTGAAATCGTCGCGCGAATCTCTTCAGTCCCTTTGGTCGCTGGGTACTTCGCGGTAGTCGACAGCGCGGCCGTCAGCGCTTCGTGAATAAATAGTGGAGTGGGGTGCTGCGGTTCGCCGATCGAGAGATTGATCGCTTCCAGCGAACGATTTTCCGGAAGATCCCGGCACAATGTCGTCAGGCGTTCGAATGGATAGGGCTCGAGTTTCTGGAAACCGGGATTCATGGGGCGCTGGGGCAATGGAATGGTGGGCGGCGCCGGCCAGTATAGGGAAACGGGTGCGCGGCGTCATCGGTATCGTCCCGGAATTGATTACGGTATTCTTTGCGCCCTTTTTTTTCGGTGCCGGAAATTTCGCGATGATACACAAAATTTTGGTACTGGCTGGCGACGGCATTGGTCCGGAAATCGTCGCTGCAGCGACGGATGTCCTGCACGCCCTCCGCACGCGGTTTGGGCTCAGCGCAGAGCTGGAGTCCGCGTTGATTGGTGGGTCGGGCATCGATGCCACTGGTGATCCCCTGCCGGAAGATACCCTGCGTTTGGCGCGCGAGTCCGCCGCCATTTTGCTGGGTGCCGTAGGCGGCCCGCAATGGGACAAAACGGCGCGCGAGCGACGCCCCGAACGCGGTCTTCTGCGTTTGCGCTCAAGTCTCGATCTCTTCTGTAATCTGCGCCCGGCAGTGCTCTTTCCGGCACTCGCGAGTGCTTCAACGCTGAAGCCGGAAGTGGTATCCGGTCTCGACCTAATGTTGGTTCGCGAGCTCACTGGCGGCATTTATTTTGGTCAGCCGCGCGGGATCGAAATCAACGCAGCTGGCGAGCGTTACGGTTTCAATACCCTGATCTACACCGAATCCGAAATTCGACGCATTGCGCATTCAGCGTTTCGCATCGCGGTGCTTCGCCAGCGCAAAGTATGCTCGGTCGATAAAGCAAATGTATTGGAAGCCACGGAATTCTGGCGAGAAATCGTCACTGATGTCGCGCGTGAGTATCCACAGATCAGCCTTTCGCATATGTATGTTGATAACGCCGCGATGCAGCTCGTGCGCGCACCGAAGCAGTTCGACGTGATCGTTACCACCAATATGTTTGGCGACATCCTGTCCGATCTCGCCTCTATGCTGACCGGCTCAATTGGCATGTTGCCGTCCGCTTCATTGAACGCAACGAACCAGGGCTTGTTCGAGCCGATTCACGGTTCAGCGCCGGACATTGCCGGGCGGGATCTCGCTAATCCACTGGCGACCATCCTCTCGGTCGCGATGATGATGCGCTATTCGCTTGCGGAGCCCGAACAGGCCATCCGAATCGAGAAAGCAGTGGAAGAAGTGCTGGCTGGCGGCTTCAGAACCGTCGATATTCAGGCACCAGGAATGCAGGTGATCGGAACCCGCGAGATGGGGCGCAAAGTCATCGACGCATTACGCTAACCAGGAAATTCAGGCACGGAGTAACCCGATGACCAATAAATTTAACGTCGCGGTGGTGGGGGCAACCGGCGCTGTCGGCGAGACGATGTTGTCGATTCTGGAAGAGCGACGGTTCCCCGTCGAGAAGGTGTATGCGCTCGCGAGCGAGCGTTCTGTCGGCAGGCGAATTCCCTTCAGCGGCACCCACCTGCGCGTGGAGGACCTCGATACCTTCGATTTCAGCAAGGTTCACCTCGCGTTGTTCTCGCCCGGCGCTGCGGTCTCCAAGATTTTCGCGCCAAAGGCCGCGGCGACGGGATGCGTGGTGGTCGACAACACCTCACAGTTTCGATACCAGGATGACATCCCTCTGGTCGTGCCTGAGGTCAATCCACAGGACATCGCACTCCACCGTAACCATGGGATCATCGCCAACCCGAACTGCTCGACGATCCAAATGCTGGTGGCCTTGAAGCCGATTTATGATGCGGTCGGGATCGAGCGGATCAACGTTTGTACTTATCAAGCGGTATCGGGCACTGGCAAAGAGGCGATCGAAGAGCTGGCCGCGCAGACTGCGGCGCTACTGAATGCCCAGCCACTCGAAGCCAAGGTCTACCCCAAGCAGATCGCCTTCAATTGCCTACCGCAGATTGATGTTTTTCAGGACAACGGGTATACGAAGGAAGAAATGAAAATGTTGTGGGAGACCCGCAAAATCATGGGGGATCCACACATTCTTGTGAATGCCACGACCGTCAGGGTGCCGGTCTTCTACGGCCACTCCGAGGCGCTGCACATCGAAACCCGCGTGAAGATTAGCGCCGTAGACGCCCGCGAGTTACTGCGTAAAGCACCGGGCGTAAAAGTCATTGACGATCGTCGGGATGGGAGCTACCCCACGGCAGTGACTGAGGCAGCGCATGCGGATGCGGTTTTCGTTGGGCGGATCCGGGAGGACATTTCCCATCCACGCGGCCTGAATTTGTGGGTGGTCGCAGATAACGTGCGCAAAGGCGCGGCATTGAACAGTGTTCAAATTGCGGAAATATTGGTAAAAAGTCATTTGTAAGTTATAGTTAACCATGAATTATAAAGCTTGTTCGTAGGTTGCGAGGGTGCCGATCATCCATCTCGGCACCAGACCGGGTCGAGACTGGGCGATCCACTTGCAAACCCGTGGACGAATCCACCTAGTCACGCTCGATTAAGGAAGCGCAGCATGCTACGGAAGAGAGCCGTTGCCGCCGCCCTAGCGGCCCTGTTGAGTCCAATCGCCCTTGGGCTTGGCCTGGGAACAGTAAAGACCCGTTCGGCGCTTAACGAGCCGTTCGATGCCCGCATCGAGATTGTAGGCGCAACCCTCCAAGATTTTGACGCACTAACGGTCAAACTGGCCGATACGGGGCAGTTTAACCGTGCCGGTATTGCGCGTGATACCGTCCTTCTTAACCTGCGTTTTGAAGTAGTGTCTGCCGAGGCTGGTGCGGATTACGTCCGTATCACGACCAAAGATCCGGTCCGCGAACCGTTCTTGAACTTCTTGCTAGAACTCGACTGGGCCAACGGCCGGATGGTCCGCGAATACACCGTCTTGTTGGACCCGCCGTTGTACGATCGCAATCGGCAAAAGCCCCTGATGACTGTCCCAACGCCGGCGCCCTCGCGCCCAAGCGTGCAAGCACCGCCGTTACAAGCACCGTTCCCTGCGCCTGCGCCCGCTATTAACACCGCGCCGGCGATCCAGGCTCAAGCATCGACCCCGGCAGCGCCCCCGATCGACGGCACAATCGGCGCAGTTCAGGCCAATGATACCGCCTGGGGAATCGCCCTCGCGCACCGCCCCGATCGCTCAATCTCCGTACAACAGATGATGTTGGCGTTATTGCGCGCAAACCCCGCAGCGTTCATTAACGAAAACGTCAATCAGCTGCGGCGTGGCGCCATCCTGCGCATGCCCTCTCATGAGGAAATGGACAGTCTTGAGCCGCGTGACGCGGTCGATGAATTTCAGCGTCAACACCAACGCTGGCAGGAATATAGGCAAGGGACGGCGAGTGCCGCGCCCGACGCCCCGATAGGGGCCCCAGATACGACGCCCAGCGCGGAAATCGAAAGTGTCCTGGGCGGGGACAAGCCGCCCGCCGATGACGCGCGCCTGGAATTGGCCGCACCCGCAGACGGCGAGGTGGCGAAGACCCCGGGAGGTGTGGCCGGGGGCAGTCTCGATGAGACCCTCGCGAAAGAGGATCTGGACGCCAGGGCGCACGAAAGCACGGATCTTCAAGCGAAGCTTGCAGAAGCCGACCAGATTATCGATCTGCTGCAGCGCCAGGTACAGATCAAAGACGAGGAATTAGCCGCGCTGCAAGCCCGCCTAGGCGCCACGTCCGAGCAGCCAGCGCAGGGCGCGCCTGCGGCAGACGCAGAAGTCACCCCGACTTCGCCAAGCCAGACTGCGGCAGAGAAACCCGTGGTCGCACCACCGCCACCAGTTAAATCTGAGGTAGAGACCTTGGAAGTGGTGCCGGTGATGCCGCCAACCGAAAGTG
>JAYTEX010000138.1:0-5459 GCA_043734785.1 Pseudomonadota bacterium
ACGCCAGTACGGGATAGTGCAGTCTTGCCTTCGACATAGGCCTGTGCCGCCAGGCGGTAGTAGTCGGCGATGCGCGCCCGCACCTCAGGATCGCTTACGACCAGGAAGCGCCAGGTCTGCGTGTTAGCCCCCGTCGGCGCCTGCAGCGCCACATTGAGGGCCTCCTTGATCAGCGCCTGCGGCACCGGGCGCTCGAGATCGAGGCGCAGACGCACGCTGCGCGTAGTCTGCAAAACATGATCTACACTCGCGAGATCGATTGCTTGGTAGGGTTCTGTCATGGCGATTTATCCTTGCTCGAGCTAGCGACGGTTACGCGAGAGTCCTCAGGTTTCCCACGTCGGGCTACGGGTGTGTTCCCACAGCTGAATCATGTTGCCGTCCGCATCGTAGAACAGAAACGAACGACCGATATTGGCACAGGGCCAAACGTACTCCGTTTGGGTGTTGAAGCCGGCAGCGCGCACCTTATCAAACCAGCCGTCGATATCGGTAACCAACAGACCAAGTTCGTGAAAGCCAGTGTGGCCATAGCGCAGATTCTCCGGCGGGGTCTTCTGAATGCTAGGCTTCTCGCACTGCTGCAATTCGATCAGTGCACCTTCATCGGAGGTCAGCAGCACCATCTTCGAAAGCGCCCCCTTGACCTTGAAAATGTCGTCGAGCAGTTCGGGGTACATATAGGTCTTAGGCCCGGGTGCCGCCCCGTCTGGAATCATCGTGTCAACCACCACCTTGAAGCCTAATACATCGCGCCACAGGCGCACGGCTTCCGGCATATCGCTGACGAAGATCGCCATATGATGAAAATTCATGTTTGCCCTCGTGCTTTGGAATAAGTCGAATCAGGTCACTGAACCGCGCCCGCTATTCACGCCAGCGCCAGTTTCGGCTTGACCCAGGCCGCGAGTTTCTGAATCGCATCATCTGCTTCCGGCGCCCTGCCTGCCATGAACTGGAAGACGTGTTGCATCTCCGGGAAGACGTCACAACGAACCTCAACCCCTGCCGCTTTCAGGCATTCGGCCACCCGCAGCGAATCATCCAGAATTGACTCGAATCCGCCGACCTGGAGGTAGGTTGGCGGATAGCCCTTGAAGTCCGCGAACAGCGGATTCGCGAGCGGGTCCTTGGGTGACGCGGCGCCCAGGAACATCTGCGACATGTTGAGCGACAGTTCGCGCGAGATCAGGCGATCGACCTTGCCATTGGTCTGGAAGGAACCGGCCGTGGCTTCCATGTCGTACCAGGGCGAAAGCGCCATCACGGCCGCCGGCAACGGCATTTTTTTGTCGCGCGCGGCGAGCACCACGGTCGTGCACAGATTGCCACCGGCCGAATCACCCAGCGTTGCGATATGCGCAGGCTTAATGCCCTGGCTGAGCAGCCACGCATAGACCTTCACACATTCGTTGACCTGCGAAGGATGCTGCTGTTCCGGTGCGCGGGCGTAGTCGACGATCAGCGCACGACAGCCGACGGCTTTGGCGATATGCGCGAATAGCTTGCGGTGCGAAAAACGCGAACCCGTCACACAGCCGCCACCGTGCAAAGCCAGCAGTACGCGATCTTCGCGGCAGCCGCTTGGTACCGCCCACAGACAGAGCGTGCCGTCGGCATCTGCTTCGAGGTAGTCGACCCCACCTGGATCTTGGGCAAGATCGCCACACTTCTCGAGCAGATCGCGCAGGTCGTCGAGCGCCATCTGTGGATTGGCGGCGATCGCGGCCAGGAAACTGTCAAACAGTTGATCGATTACGGCGGCTTGTGGACTGGCCATGGCATCTCTCCTGGGTTCGTTAATAAGAATTGTTGCGGGGGACTATACGGGGTGTGCACCGCAGTCGTGAAGGGGATAGGCAGAATAAAATCGGCGCCCCATCAAAGGCTCCTACGCGAGAGGTTATTCTGGGCTGTTATTCTGGACCGTCCCTCTGAGCAGTCCCTAATACCCCAGATCCCGCGCCGCACGTTCCAGCACCACTGGCACCGACCACGCCGTGCGCGCAAGCCGAAGGTCATTGCTGCGGCCGCTCGCGTAGAGACCAGAGGCGCTCATCCAGAAGGCGACTGAGCGCATCGCGTAGAGCGCATTGTAGTAACGACAGGCGGCTTCATCGATCGCGAATCCGGTCGCCGCTTCGTAATCGCGGAAAAACGCGTCGCGCTCGACCAAATTCGATAACAGCGGCGTGCCCTCGCGGTTGAGATCACTTAAGACATAGGCCACGTCATACATCGGATCGCCCAGCACCTGCAGTTCCCAGTCGAGGACCGCCGAGATGCGATCCTCGTGGATCAACAGATTGCCGGTGCGGTAGGCCCCGTGCACGAGGGTCAGGCGGTCAGTTGACGGGATGTTATCCTCCAGCCAGCAGATGAGATCGGTCAGAATGGGTTCCGGTGCGTGATCGGACAGCGCGATGAGTTCACGCCACTTCGTGATCTCGCGGCGCGCAAAGTCCGTGCCCGCAGCAGGTACCCCCAGAAATTCGAGTCCTGCGGCACGCCAGTCGAGCGTGTGCAATGTCGCGAGTGTGGTCGTGAAGCTGGCCGGTAGGTGACCACGCTCGGCCGCCGCCTGGTAGAACGCACGACCGTCACGCCCCCATGGGCTCGGGCAGGTTCCCTGCACTTTCTCCATGACCAGGAACGGGGCACCGAGAATGCCCGGATCGCGCTCGAACCAGTACGCTTTAGGCGTGGGCAGAGGGGTTTTCTCCAGGCATTGCAGCACCCGAAACTGCTGCTCGAGATCGGACAGATGCCGCAGCAGGGCATTGCCAGGGTCGCGCCGCAGACACAGCCCCAGCTGCAGCACTTCGCCCTGCGCTTGATAATGCAAATCGAACAACCAGGTCTCATGCGACCAGCCGACGACGATGCGCTGCACATCGTGCAGCGCAAGCGCGGTCGCGTGCGGCAGGCGGCTACGCAGATAGTCGAGAATCCGCGGTTGCAGGGAGTCTGTGTCGTCGGCTTGGCGGCTCATGCGGCGTATTCAGCGCGGCGATTGATGCTGGCACGCAAGGTCTGCCGTACCCGTCCCAGTAACTGGGAAAAGTGCGCGTCGCCGAGCTCCCCGCGCGCGGCATAGAGCGCTTCGATGACTCGGCACAGCGCGGCGCGGTCGCGTGATCGCGCCAGGTAATCGATCGCCTGTCTCACCTCGCCTGGCGCATGTAGTCCAGTCAACGTTTGCTCGAGATTCGCCACTAGGGTGTCGAGCTCGGCTGCCTCAGTCTGTTCGTGGGTGCGGGCGAGCGCGACTTGCTGACCGAGTTTCTGCAAAACCACGGCGGCCATGAAGGCTTGCGTTTTCGGGTATTCGGCATCGATCGCGGGTGCAATTTCCTGCTTCAAGGTCTGTGCGATGCGCACGAGTAACTCACCCTCAGTCATGACCGGTCATCCTTAGTTCGATCGACCCGCATGGGGTGCAATGTCTGCGCCAGTTCGCGGAGTTTGAATTTTTGAATCTTGCCGCTTGGCGTGCGCGGGAATTCCGCGATCACCTCGAGCCGCTCCGGCATGTATTGCTTGATCAAGCGGGATTCCCGCAGATAATCGAGCAGCCCTGAAAAGTCGAGCTGGGCACCGGGCCGTAACGTCACGAATGCACAGCCGCGTTCGCCGAGTCGCTCATCGGGCATCGCGACGATCGCCGCATCCTGAATCGCGGGATGGCGATAAAGCAGTTCCTCGACTTCGACGATCGGAATATTTTCACCGCCCCGAATGATCAAATCCTTGGCGCGGCCCGTGATACGGATATAACCTTCGGCGTCCATACGTGCGTTGTCGCCGGTTTCGAGCCAGAATTCGGCATCCAGACCATAGACTTCCGGCCGCTTTAGGTACCCGACAAAAGTGGTGGTGCAGCGCGCCTGCAAGCGACCCTCCACACCGCAAGGCACCGCCTCGCCTTGTTCATCGACGACGCGCACTGCCTGGTGCGGCAGCGCGCGGCCATCGGTGTCGAAAATTTTCTCCGGCGGATCGCCAGGATAGGTCGCGGTGGCGATCCCCATCTCGGTCATGCCCCAGGCGCTCATGACATAGAGACCGGGATGCGTCTCGCGCGCTGCGTGAACCAGGACGCGCGGAATCGGCGCGCCGGCGCACAGGAACAGACGCAGGCTCGAGAGATCGTAATTTCGAACCTCCGGTGTGTGAACGAGATCACTCAGGAACGGTGTCGAGCCCAGCGTAAGGGTGCACCCTTCGGCTGAGATCAACCGCGCGGCCAGCACGGGATCCCAGATATCCTGCAACACGCACTTACAGCGGTGGTATATCGCAAGGATGCAGCCATACATGAACCCTGTCTGGTGCGCGAGCGGCGAACCCATGTAGATCACATCCTGCGCGTTGAACTCGAACAGCTCACTCGCCAGCTGCGCCTTGCACAGCAAGGTATTCGCGGTGTGCATCACGCCCTTGGGTTCCCCCGTCGTGCCCGAGGTGTACATCACTTCAGTCACGTCGTTGGGATCCGGTCGGCGCGCCGCGAATAGCGCAACGTGGTCCACTTCAGCTTCCCATCTGCGCTCCAGGATGCGGGATTCAAAGGCGGTTTCTGGGTCGCTGCCATCGACCACCCACAGGTGTTTCAACTTCGGCAGCTTCGCTTGCAATGCGCTCGCCATGCGGGGGTAATCGAAGCCCCGGAACACGCGCGGTACAATCAGCACGCGTGCCTCGGTAAGCCCCAGCATGAATTCCAGTTCGCGTTCGCGAAAAATCGGCATCAGGGGATTGATCACCGCGCCGATCCGCACACATGCCGCGTAGATCGCCGCGTAGTGCCACCAGTTCGGCAACTGCACGGCCACTACGTCGCCGCGTTCGACCCCGAGCGCAGCCAGTGCACAGGCGATGCGGATGGAGCGATCCGCCAGTTCGCGATAGCTGAGTCGCGTGCTCGTGCCGTGTTCGCTGTGGTAATCAACGATGGCGATCGCGTCGGGGCACAGCGCGGCGGCCTCATCGAGCAGGTCCACGACCAGCCGATTCGGCCACAGGCCGCTCGCGGTCATCTCCGCGACCCGCGCCGACGCGAGGATGGGCGCAAAATTCATGGCGCGCGGATCACGCGTATAGGGTTTGAACCGCGTGCGAGCGCCAGATCACGCACGTCGCTTCCTCGCCCAGCGATGCACCGGCCACATATCCTGATCCTCTCCCCACGCGGTCGTCCCATCGAGATCCCAGCGGATCAAACTGTTGACGTCGATGAAGGTATGTCGATTCAGAATGATTCGGCTCACGGGTACGCCCGTCGCGGCGAGTTCCCGCCCCGCCACGTCGCGCGCAGTCACGCGAATTCGAGTGATCCAGCCATTGTCTGCATCACGCTCCACCACGCGCTCGCCGCTCGCAAGGCTCACGGTGCGGCCATCGCGGCGTAGAAATCCGTAGGTCACCTGATCGCGCGCGGATTTCCCATCGGTTACCGC
>JAYTEX010000139.1:0-2839 GCA_043734785.1 Pseudomonadota bacterium
GCGGCAGACAAATACGCGGCGCTCGAGAAAGCCGGTGTGCACATCGTGAACTCTCCCGCCGATATGGGCATCACGATGCAACGTGTGATGGGGCGTTGAACGCGGCGCGCGAGGGCTGATTGCATGCCAGCAGGATCGTTGCGCATGGCGCTCGCGCAGTTGAATTTCTGCGTCGGAGATCTTGCCGGCAATACCGCCAAGATCATCGACGCGAGCGAACGCGCGCGCGATGATCTCCAAGCGGATGTCATCGTCTTCCCTGAACTCGCTGTGACCGGCTACCCACCTGAGGATCTGCTGTTTCGTCCAGGTCTGCACCGCCGCGTGGCGCATGCACTGGACCGTATCCGCCGTGCGAGCCACGGCGTTACGATCGTGGTCGGTCATCCCGAGCCTGCACCGCAAGGCCTCTATAACAGCGCGAGTGTTTTTGCCGATGGCGCCTTGCGCGCCATTTACCGCAAACAGCGCTTACCCAACTACGCAGTCTTCGACGAAAAGCGCTACTTCGTGGCCGGCGATTCGGCGTGTAGCTTTAGACTGAATGAGTTCGAGATCGGGCTCAGCATCTGCGAGGATATCTGGGATCCTGATACAGCGCTCGCCAACCGCAAGATCGGGGCGGATTTCATTGTCAATCTCAATGCTTCACCCTACAGCCTGCACAAGCGCGAGGAGCGCTTGACCGCGCTGCGTGCCGCACAACGCGCGAGCGAGTTGCCGATCGTTTATCTCAATCTTGTCGGTGGTCAGGACGAGCTGGTATTTGACGGGGGTTCGTTGGTGCTGGGGCCGGGTGGCACACTGGCGGTATCGGGTCCTGAGTTCGAAGAAGCGTTGCTGATGGTGACGATCACACGCTCGGCGCACGGCCTCGAGTTTCAAGGACCCTCGAGTGTGCCAACCTTGGACGAAGAGAATATCTATCGCGCGCTGGTGCTGGGGGTGCGCGACTATGTGCATAAGAATCGCTTCAAGGGGGCGGTCCTTGGGCTTTCTGGCGGCATCGACTCGGCGCTTACGCTCGCCTTAGCGGTGGATGCCTTGGGCGCTGCCAATGTCGCGGCGGTCTCCATGCCATCGCGCTACACCGCAGACATGAGCATCGACGACGCACTGGCCCAGGCCCGTCGCATGGGCTGCGAATGCCAGGTGGTGGCGATCGAAGCGCCCTTCGCGGCATTTAACACGGTGTTACAACCCGTGTTCGGAGACCATGTGGCTGACGTGACGGAAGAAAATCTTCAGGCCCGCTGTCGTGGCGTGATCCTGATGGCCATCTCGAACAAGACCGGGCGGATGGTGCTCACGACTGGCAACAAGAGCGAGATGGCAGTCGGTTATGCCACGTTGTATGGCGATATGGCGGGCGGCTTCGCGCCGCTCAAGGATTGCCCGAAGCTGCTGGTTTACCGTTTGGCAGAATGGCGGAACCGGCTTGAAGAAGTGATTCCACGGCGCGTGATCGAGCGCCCGCCGAGCGCTGAGCTGCGCCCCGATCAGAAGGATTCGGACAGCCTGCCACCCTACGAGGTGCTCGACCCGATCCTCGAACTCTACATCGAGCAGGATCTGACCCCGCAGGAAATCGCCCAGCGCGGCTTTGATCCTGCCGTGGTCAAACGGGTCGCGGGGATGGTCGATAGGAACGAATACAAGCGCCGGCAAGCGGCCCCTGGCGTGCGCATCACGCAACGCGCGTTCGGGCGCGATCGGCGCTTTCCCATTACCTCGCGCTATTCAGAGCAGGATGAAGTGCCGGAGTGGGCCTCAGATCCCCTCAATTGATCCGCGTGCGTTTCACTTCCTCGATGCCGGGATGGTTCGGATAATTCAATTCGAGCACGCGCAGGGTGGCGTCCGAGAGATCAGTGAGTTCCAGCACTTTGTAGGCTTTCGCGAGCAGCACCAGTGCCTCCGGCATGGCCGGCGCCTGTTGGTAGTTTTCCAGCACATAGCGCGCACGGTTGGCGGCCGCGACGAATGCGCCACGTCGCATATAGAAGTTCGCGACGTTCACTTCATGCTGCGCGAGGATGTTACGCAGGTACTTCATCCGCAACTGCCCATCAATCACATACCGACTCTCCGGAAAGCGCTTGATGAGTTCCGAGAAGTCGTTGAATGCCTGCAACGCCGCGCCGGGGTCGCGCTGTGATGGGTCGCGCGGCAGGTAGCGCGCGGTGAGCCCCATATCGAGATTGAAATTCACGAGGCCGCGCAGGTAGAACGCATAATCCATATGCGGGTGGGTCGGGTTGAGCTTGAGGAAGCGATCCACCGTCGCGATCGCCGACGCGCCCTCTTCAGATTTGTACTGGCAGTAGGCGAGTTCGATCTGTGCCTGCGCCGCATAGGCCCCAAAGGGATAGCGTGCCTGCAGCTTTTCGTAGAATTCGATGGCGCTCGCACACGAGCCTGATTCGAGCCGATCCTTAGCCGCGAAATAGAGCTTCTCCTCTGGCCAATTTTCCGGCAACTCGTCCGGATCCTTGTCTGGCCATAAACCGCACGCGCTGAGCGCGAGGCTCATCGCGAGCACCATCCAGAATCGATTCAGCCGAGAAAGATCCATAAGCAGCGAAAAACCCTAAAACGAGAAACCTGATGGTTGATTCACCACTCGGACTGCCGCCGGTCGGCGCGGGGCATTCTAACGGTTTGTTTGCTTAACCACACCGCGTACCCGAAAAAAAGCACGCAGTACCCGCGATTCATGTGCTGTTAAACTGCGCGGCATGCCACTCACCGAACAAAGACACGAATTCACGATCCCTGCACATCTGACCGGGCGCCGGCTGGACGCCGCGCTGGCCGAATTGTGCACGGATTACTCCCG
>JAYTEX010000140.1:0-3541 GCA_043734785.1 Pseudomonadota bacterium
TACAGCACGCCGAGAAAATTCAGCGGCGCATACAGCTGGATCAGGAATGCATTCACCAGCACGATGTCGCCGACAGTCATGGCGCCGGTGACCACGCCATTCGCCGCGCGCCACATCATCAGCGTCACGCCGATGGCGATGATGATGGCCTGGCCAATATTGAGATATGACAGCGACACCTGGCTCTTGATCTGCGCGCCCTCCCACTTGATCAGCTGCGCATCGTAGCGGTCGCGCTCCCAGCGCTCGTTGTTAAAGTACTTCACCGTTTCATAGTTGAGCAGGCTGTCGACGGCGCGTATGTTGGCGGCCGAATCCAGTTCATTCACCTCGCGCCGCAACGCAGTGCGCCAGTTGGTCACCGATATCGTGAACAGTACATACGTTGCCAGCGTGCCGAAGGTGATGAAGGTGAACGCGATCTCGTAGCGGTGAATCAAAATCCCCATCACCAGCGCGATCTCCACCAGCGTCGGCAAAATCGAATACAGCGAATAACTGATCAGGCTGCTGATCGAACGTGTGCCACGTTCAATGTCACGCGTCAGCCCGCCGGTCTGGCGCTCAAGATGGAAGCGCAGCGACAACGCATGCAGATGTTCGAACACCTGCAACGCAATCGTGCGCACTGCCCTCTGGGTCACGCGCGCAAAAATGATTTCGCGCAACTCGGTGAATAGCGAGTTCGAAAAACGCAGCAGCCCATAAGCGCCCAGCAGGCCCACCGGCACCAGCAGATAAGCCTGCTCCTTGGGTATCGACAGCGTGTCGATCAGGTTCTTGAACACCAGCGGCACACCCACGTTGGCCACTTTGGCCGCGATCAGAAAAGTCAGCGCAAGCGAAACGCGCCACTTCCATTCCCACAGATAGGGCAGCAGATTCTTGATGGTTTCCCAGTCGTGGCGCTCCTTGGGAAGCGGGCCGGGCAGGGCAATGTCGTTGTTTCGGCGCATGGCTGGATTCTATCAGCCGACAGCACCTCGCTCCGGCCGCATGGTGGTGCGTCCGGACAATCATGCCGGCGACGACAAACGCCGCCGGCCTTACGCTATTTTCCTGTGCGTTCCGCGTCGTAGCGCTTGAGGGCCTCCCTGACCATATGAGCCTGGTGGCGCAGCGCGACTTCCTGATCGTGGAAATTGAATTCCTTGATCAGCCCGGCATCGATGGAACGCTGGATACGTTCAAGCGTATTCAAATCCTCCAGGATCACATCGCGGAACTCCACCTGGCTGTTTTCCTGTCCGAAGCGTTGCGCGGCGGTCTCGGCCTTGCGCATGTAACCGCGCTTTCGGTAAAGGCAGCGATTGGCCGCGAGCGGCCACACCTGGTGGGCGATGTACATCCCGGAAGCCAGCACGAACGACAGCGCGGGGAAATACACCTGCAGGTCCACCGACCAGTTCTTGGCGCGCGATTCGTTGAGGCCCTTCGGCAATTTGAAGTCGGCCGCCTGCGCGCTGACGATCGAGGGGCTGGCCTGGTTCTCGTAGGCGAGCTTTTGTATCGGGTGGTTGGTTGGCGTGAAGCAACTCATGTGCGAGTTGGTCCGATGCGGGCCCTTGATCCACGTGCCGAGAAAGTGACCGTTCGGATTGTCCGGCACCATCATGGTCGGACTCAGCGACTGCGGATGCAAAATCGGAATGTGATACACCTCGGAGTACGAGTCGACCAGCAGCTTCCAGTTGCATTGCACTTCGGTCTCGTACTGGTACATCTGCGTACCCAGGTCAAATGGATAGCCGTCGATGTCACGTCCCTGCTGCCCCATGTACTCTTCAAGGCTCTGTTCCGGCGCCTCCCCGACATAGACGAAAATGAAGCCCTGCCACACCTGCGTCGGAACCGGCTTCAGGTTCAACTTGGACTTGTCCAGGTCGTGGAAGCCCGCTTCGTCGCGCACGCGCAGCAGCTTGCCGGTCAGGTCGTACGACCAGCCGTGGAATCGGCACATGAACACGGCATTCTTGCCGGAACTGCGGTGCTCGACCACGTTGCCGCGATGCTGGCACACGTTGTGAAAGCCGTTGATCGCACCACTCTTGTCGCGGCAGATCAACACCGAGTAGCGAAAGGTCGGCAGGTCGCAGACGAAAAAATCGCCCGGCTCGGCCACCTGGTTGACGCGACCGACCATGTGCCAGCTGCGCTTAAAAATGGCCTCGATCTCTTTTTCATAGATGGCCGGATCGCGATAGATATCGGTCGACACCGGGCCAGTACCCAGCTCCGGATATTGCAGCGTCAGGTTGGTTGGGGAAACGAAGTCGTTCATGTCGGCTCTCCTGTTCTATCGTTGTGCGGCAGTGTCCGGAACCTGCGCGATCACGCGCACCCGGCTGATGTCGAAACCGTCATACACCTTGGGCGCGTTGTACCACTCGATGGCAGGCGCCACCTCGGCCAACGACAGCATCAGCTTCAGCAAGCGTTCCGCTTGTGGTGGCAGAGAACCGAGCTTGTAGTTGCGCAGATAGTCGATCGCGGCTTCAGCGTGGGGCAGCATGGCGTCGTAGAAGGCACGCAGCGCCTCTATTGTGCTGGCTTGCCGCTTGTTGCTGCGTGCGGCGGAATCGGGAAGTACCCATTCGCCAAGACACGGTTCGAGTGATTCGAATCCCGGCGGAAGCAAGGTCTCGTGTGTCATGTTCTTCTCCTTTCGTCTTGTCCGTTAAGGCCAAAAGACGCGTTGGCCGACAGGGTTCTTGTTGGCTTGTTCGCGAGCAGTAAATCATCGTCCGATATAATTGTCAATGATAATATTATCGGTATATTTTGTGAGCTGTCGATGATAGGTAGGGTAGGGCTCATTGCAACCTTGATCTTCATTGACGTTCACGGCACGATGCGGCCATGAAGACATTTTCTCTACAAGATCGATGCGATATTGGCTCCTCGGCGGTATTCGTATTCGGGGGTACGGGTAGCGCATGGTGACTTCCACGGTGCGACGCTTGGCAAAGGGCAAGGCAACGCCCAGGCAGAAGAACGCCGCCGTTCCCCCGCGACGCGCTGCAAAGCTGTCGGTCAGCCAACGGCGTGCGCAGTTGCTCGAATGCGCAATACGGGTGTTCGCCCGCAAGGGGCTTTCGGCGGCCGGCCACGCCGACGTGGCCGCGGAGGCTGGCGTCGCGGTGCCAACCGTATTCGACTATTTCCCAACGCGCTCCGACCTCGTCGTGGCCGTGGTCAATGAAGTGGAGCGTTTCATCCTCGGCCGTGCGCGCGATGCCGCTTCGGCGCAGCCCACGATCTCGAAGCAATTGATCGCCGTGCTGCACGATTTCACCGATTCGTTCGACACTCATCCGGAATATCCGATGATCTGGGTCAACTGGGGTGCGTCCTTCCAGGACGAGGCCTGGCCGCTCTACCGCCAGTTCGTCGAAGGCACCATCCGGCTGCACCGCGAGATCATGAAGGCGGCACGCAAGCGAGGCGAGCGCCTGAGCGACGTGGATCCCGAAATGTCGGCCTATCTGTTCATCGGCGCGGCGACCACCATCATCCAGATGAAAATGGAACAGCGCGATTC
>JAYTEX010000141.1:0-15549 GCA_043734785.1 Pseudomonadota bacterium
TCTATCACGATAGATCCTTGGACGACATTGTCGATGAGCGCGAGCCACAGGCCATCGCGGCGATGATCGTAGCGCACACAGAACTCTGCGAGCTCGCGCGCCACCTTGCTCTCAAACTGCACCCCGAATCCGACGTGTTCGTGATAGTAGCGCGCGTGCAGCTCGGCGATGCGGCCGATGCAGCCTGGGAGATAGCCCTTATGGATAGTGATGTTCATGATGCATGAACGTTGATATAAGCCAACCAAACTGGCTCGTGACCGAGATTCATGTCCACCGGACTCGCTGCCACGTTCTGCGCCGCCGTTACCCATCTCTGCTTTCCTCTACAGCTTCCCTTCTTCCAAAAAACTAAAGTATCGCGCGCGGTTGAAGATAATGTGGTCAAGCAGCTCGATGCCAAGATTTCCCCCGCTGCGATGTGCTGCTGAAAGGTGAGCTCAGGCGGTTTCTTTGGCATTTCTCATTGCAACTGCGGCCAGCGCTCAAGCTGCTTTAACCAACGCCGGAAGAGCGGGCATTCTTGACGGATGGCGTCGAGTCCGATCTCAAGTACGGCCAAGGTTCCCATCAGCGGCTTTTCGTAACCGGGCACCAAATCCATAATCCGCTTGGAGGGTGCGGTGAAAGGTGAATCATTGATTTCCTCGGGCGTCGCAAACGCATCACGGATCGCCTGGAATCGGGGCGCCAGATCGGGCCGGCCGATGCCCTGGCCAAACCGGGTCGCGTCGCTGAACAAAAACCCCTCGAACTCATGCATCATGACATAGGGAACGAAACGGCTTTGATCAAAGCCAGTCCCCATCTCAGTACAAATATCCGCCAGCAGCGCGCTTTCAACCGTCACTGCCTTTTCAGCAAAGGCCAGTTGCGCTGCTTCCGCGCGACCCGGCCACGCCATTCCGCCAGATTGGGGAAGCGCATAAAAATCCACCATGGTGGTCGAACGACAACCCGCATCTTCTTTCAGGTGATGCAAAATATCTCGGCGCACCACGCTCCAGCCGCGAATACCACCACGTCGATCACGCTGGCGGGCGTTACCCACCAACCGGGCGCCGACATTCGTGTAGCCGCACCCATAGAGGTGTGAGGCCAGCACTTCGTTCACGAAGGTCTCCTCCGTCTCGCCCTCAACATGAATCAGCAAGCGGGACATCGGTTCACTCCACCCCGGGGCGACCGCCCAGTTCATTTTTCTCCCAGAGCTGGCCAAGACTGTATTCCTGTAACCAGGAGCCAAGTCTTAAGGGGTCTAGCCGAGTGAACTGCGTGCCCCCATCCACGCGATCTGCCACCAACACATCCTCCGGTTGGAAGTGGTCGAGCAGGAACGGGGATTGCGTGGAAATGATCACCTGTGTTTTGACGGAGGCCTGCTTAATCAGCGAGGCGAGCAAGGTGATAGCGTAAGGATGCAACCCCAGCTCAGGTTCATCCACCAGGATCACCGATGGTCGATAGCGCTCAGGCTGAAGCAGCAAGGTCGCCAGTGCAATGAAGCGCAAGGTTCCGTCCGACAGTGCAGGCGCATCGAAATAAGCTTCGGACCCTTTGTGCCGCCACTCCAGCCGAATTTTTTCCGGGTTTAGCTTTTGGGGTTCGAGCTGAAAATCATCGAAGAACGGCGCCACTCTCTGGACCGTGCGACGGATGAGGCTGTAGGCGGTCTCGTGCTTCTGGCGCAGATAGTAAAGAAATGCTGCCAGATTTGAGCCATCCGGCCGCAGATAGCGATTGTCATTCACATCCGCCGTTTTCTTCATCGGCGATGTGGAGCTGGTATCGTGGAAATGATAGAGGCGCCAGCGGTCTAGATGGTCTCGTACGTAGCTCGCAATTTTCGTACACTTCTGCGCGCTGATGCCGGCCTCTTTGCCTGCTCGTGCGAGCCCTTCGCTATAGGGCTTGCTCGGGAAGGCTAGTTTGTCCCAAAAGCAGACCACCTCGGATTCCGGAACGAGCTCGTCAGCATCGGTCGGTTGAAGGTTGATTTCGTACTGGTTCCGTTCATCCTGGAACGAAACACGTATCTGCAGCTTCTTTGTCACTTTGGTTCCAAAGTGCAGCACCTTGTCGGCACCGCCCGCCTTGATCACATAGTCCTGCAGATGGCCTTCGCGGATGGCATGCAAAAAAGAAAACACGCCAATGAAGTTGGATTTGCCAGAGCCATTCGGGCCAATCACGACGTTGATGGCGCCAAGCTTCAGCTTCTCGATCGAAGCGATGCTCTTGAAGCCTTTAATGCTGATAGTGTCGAGTTCAGGCATGTCTCTCTTCTCGTTGGTCTCTGCTAATGAGTTCAGCAGTCCGGCCAACAGTATGACGCACCTCCGCCTCGGTGACCCGCCTTCACCCGCACGCGAAAGGTGAGGTCGCTGTCATGGAACCCCTGCTCTTTGGCGAGGTTGGCTGCGGTGAAGGCTTTCTCGTAACGGGCTGCTAGAGCGAATAGTTAACGCTGCTTATCGCCAGCAATCATCTTTCCCAATCTGTTCTAATAGGCGATAAGGCGATCGTGCACCTGACGAAGCTCGGCCATTAGGCACGCTAGACGGCATCGTCCTCCACTGATTGGCTGTCGCTCGAAAAGATGGTGGGCTAGAAGCGTTCTGGACACAATAAGTGCTGGCGCCGTCTTTGCACGCTTAGCGCCCCAATTCTAAGGCCCTCCTGCTTCCCAAGTCCCGCCCATGCTTCCAGAATGGCGCTCCGTCCTGAATCTTTATCCCTATGTCCACGCCCCCGCACTTCCCGATTGAGGAAACGCTGCCCGAGATCCTCGCGAGTCTCGCCGCGCAGCCGCGTCTCGTGCTCGAAGCGCCGCCCGGCGCGGGCAAGACCACGCAGGTGCCGCTCGCGCTGCTGAACGCCGAGTGGTGCACGGGTAAGGTGTTGATGCTGGAACCGCGCCGGATCGCGGCCCGCGCGGCGGCGACTTTCATGGCGCAGCAACTTGGGGAAGCGGTGGGTGCGACGGTAGGCTATCAGATCCGCTTCGAGCGCAAGATCACGGCCGCGACGCGTATCGAGATTGTGACCGAAGGGATCCTGACCCGCATGCTACAGGACGATCCGGCGCTCGAAGGAATATCCGCCGTGATCTTCGACGAGTTCCACGAGCGCCATCTGGCAAGCGATCTCGGGCTCGCGCTGTGCCTGGATGTGCAGACCAATCTGCGCCCGGAGCTACGTCTGCTCGTGATGTCGGCGACCTTGGACGGTGAACGCGTCGCGCGGTTTCTGGAGGCGCCGAGAATCACCGCCGAAGGCCGCAGTTATCCCGTGCATGTGCAGTCCCTACCCGCCAAATCACCTGAAACCCCTGAGGGGCATTTCAAGCGCGCAGTGCGCCTCGCGCTGGAAGAAAACGATGGCGATGTGCTGTGCTTTCTGCCGGGTAAACCGGAGATTGATCGCGCGATGCGCAGTCTGGCGGATCTTGGCGTTCCGATCGAAGCGCTCCACGGCGAGATGAATGTGGCTGAGCAAGCACGCCTGCTGACGCCAGGCGCTGCACGGCGCGTAATCCTGGCGACCAATGTCGCGGAATCGAGCGTGACCTTGGCCGGCGTGCGCGCCGTGGTGGATACGGGCCTCGCGCGTGAGCCCCGTTTCGATCCGGCGAGCGGCATGAGCCGGCTCGAGACTGTGGCCATCGCGCAGTCCTCTGCCACGCAACGCGCGGGCCGCGCGGGAAGGGTCGCGCCTGGTACCTGCTATCGCCTGTGGCCTGACAGTCAGCGCCTCGATCCGACTACCCGCCCAGAACTGCACCGGGTTGAGTTGTCCGCATTCCTGCTTGAGCTCAAAGCGTGGGGCAGTGAGGCACTGCGCTTTCTCGATGCGCCGCCCGCCGGTGCCATGGCTCAGGCGCTCGATTTGTTGAAATCTCTAGACGCGTTAGATACCGAAGGCCGGCCCACGAAGCGCGGCAAAGCCCTCCTCACGCTCGGCGTCCATCCTCGTCTCGCCAACGCGATGCTGCGCGCGCCCAAGGATTTACGCGGGCTCGCCTGCGATGTCGCGGCGCTGCTGGAAGCACGCGATCCTTTGCGCGGCGATGCGCGCCGCAGCGATGCGTTGCGCGCGCGACTCACGGCCCTGCATGCCTCGCGCACTGGCACACTCGGGCGCGAGCAGGCCGAGCGTGGCGCGTTGCTAAAAATCGATCAGGCCGCACAACATTGGCGGCGTCGTTTGCAGGTACCGGCTCGCGCGGAAGCACCGCCAGCCGCGCACGAGGTCGGGCATGTCCTCGCGCTCGCTTATCCT
Organism: Pseudomonadota bacterium; assembly: GCA_043734785.1. Taxonomy (GTDB): domain Bacteria; phylum Pseudomonadota; class Gammaproteobacteria; genus CAIKBL01. Next base: position 4,282 of record JAYTEX010000141.1, read on the forward strand.
GATCGCATCGCACGCAAGGATGACACCAACCCACGTCGCTACCAGTTGAGCAGCGGGCGTGGTGCGCAACTGTTGCATGAATCCGAGTTAGTCGGCGAGCCCTGGCTCGCGATCGCGGAGATCCGCTTCGACGAACGCGACAGTCTGATTCTGCGCGCGGCGCCGCTCGATCCATCGCTGCTCGAGCGGGAATTTCCCAGTCATTTCAGCGGTGGCAGGCAGCTCTCTTTTAATCGCGAGACGCGCGCAGTCGAGGCCCGCGAGATCCGTCGCTTCGCGGCCCTGGTGCTGGAAGAGCGATTGCTGCCGAGCGCGCGCGATGCGGCCTCCGCTGATCTGTTACTGCAGGGCATTACGCAACTCGGGATCTCTTGTCTGCCATGGACGGAGGGCTTGCGAGAATGGCAGGCGCGGGTGCAATCCTTGCGGGAGTGGTGTCCGGAGCTGGCACTCCCCGAGGTCTCGGACACCGCCTTGATGGCGACGATCGATTCCTGGTTAAGGCCACGACTCGAAGGGCGCACTCGCTTAGCCGAGTTCACGGCTGTCGAATTTGCGGAAGCCCTGCATGACCATCTCGACTTCGCGCAGCGCCGCGCGCTAGATGAACAGGCCCCGCTAGAGCTTCTGGTGCCGAGCGGCATGCGCCGTCGACTCGCTTATGCGCCCGGGCAGCCGCCGGTGCTCGCCGTGAAACTGCAGGAACTTTTCGGCCTCGGAGATACGCCGCGCATCGCCAAGGGGCGCGTGCCGGTGGTGCTCCATCTGCTCTCGCCGCGCCAGACCCCCATCCAGGTCACGCAGGATTTGCGCGGCTTCTGGGAGCGCACTTATCCGGCAGTCAAAAAGGAACTCAAGGGCCGTTATCCGAAACATCCCTGGCCGGATGACCCATGGACGGCGACGGCCACGCATCGCGCGAAGCCACGGGGACGGTGACAGGCAGGCACGCCGTGATGGCGGGGATCCCGCATTCCATCGGGATCCCATCGCCAGCATCGCTAAGAGAAGCTCTCTACCGGAAGGCAGGAATCACTTCCTTCGCGAACAGCTCCAGATGCTCGTTGCTCCACTCCGGGTGCAGACCCGGTGGCACCGCCCAACTGTACCAGCGTGAAGTACCCGTCTGGGCGACGTATTCCTTGATCATCTCGACTGCCTTCTGCGGCTCGACGATATGGAAGCCGCTGGCTTCGAGTTCCGCGCGATCCGCTTTCACTGGATTGAAGAAGTCCATGCCGGCATCGCTGAACCACTTGGCATAGCGATTGAGCTGGTAGGCGAAATGTTCCTTCGCTTGTGCCCAACGCTGGTCGGGATCGCGCGCGACCAGCAGCCACATGTAGCCGCCCGCGATCTCATGCTGCGCCGGATCCTTGCCGATTTTCTTGAGCTGGTCCCAATAGAGATTGGCGAACGGGCTGATCGGGCCCGTCGCGATATAGCCATAACCCACCCGCGCCGCGCGCCGCACAGCCACGTTGCTGAAACCTGCGATCCACAGCTTCGGGGGCTGCTGCACCGGTCGTGGAAAAAGCTGGATGTCGTTGTAGGTGTAATGCTTGCCTTTGAAGGAAAAGCGCTCGCCAGCAAACAAGCGCTGGATGATTTCAATGCCCTCGTCCATGCGCTGCGCGCGTTCCTTGGGGTCGATATTGAAGCCGGTGAATTCCTCCACCCGATAGCCAACGCCGAGACCAAGTTCGAGGCGACCGTTGGAGATCACGTCGAGTGTTGCGGCGTCTTCGGCCACGCGGACCGGGTCGTGCAATGGCAACAGTAATACGCTGGTCCCAATGCGGATGCGCTTGGTACGCGCCGCGATCGCGCACCCGATCGGCAGCATCGAGGGCGAATACGCATCATCGATGAAATGATGTTCGGACAGCCAGACGTCATCGAAGCCAAGCTGTTCAGCATAGGCGATCTGATCGATAGTCGCGGCATAGACTTCCGCATCGCTGCGTTTCGCCTGCGGTGGATTACGGAAGTCATACCAGAGACCAAAAGTAAGCGGTTTTTTCATGTGTTTAACTCGAGGTTGATGTCACGGAAAATGACGGGATACCGGCGGCACTCAACGCCCCCGCTGTTTCGCCACACCCTCTGAGACGTGTTGCGCCTGGAAATCCTTCGCGATGAGGCGGCGGCCGAGAGCCTGCTGGTTCGCCCCCACGGCCAGGGCCATCCATCGCATATAGAACTCCGCGTTTGGATTGCCATTTTTAAACGACTCGGCGTACCAGCCGAAAGCCCGGAAGTCATCTTTTGGCGTGCCCATGCCTTGGCGAAACAGGCTGCCGAGATTGCGTTGCGCATGCGCATCACCCGCCAGCGCCGCGCGCCCGTACCAATGGAATGCCCGGGTGTAATCGCGCGCCACCCCAACCCCAAGGTAGTAGTGCGTGCCGAGCGCAGTCTGTGCCGCCGCGTCCCCAGCCTGGGCGTGCGCCTGCGTCAACTCAAAGGCGTTCGCATACGGCCCTTGGCGCAGTGCCGCGCGCGCATCGGTAGACTCGGTGCAGGCCGGCAGGAGCAGGCACGTATAAAGGATCAGCAAAATGACTTTCACGCACACCCGCCACACTCACCGTGCTTGATCAAGACCACCGCTGCGACCGCGCGGATGCGCTCGCAGCGCGCCGCAGCGGAAAACCGTCGTCCGCGTAAACTTAAGTCTCGGGGTTGCTATGCAGAACACCGTTCGCCGCGAGCGCAACCACCTGCTCGGCACTGTAACCCAGCAGGCTCGACAGCACTTCGAGGTTGTCCTCGCCGAGATGGGACGCGGCCAATGGAATGTTATGCGGGAACTCTGAAAACCGTAACGGCATCCCCGGCACCACCGCTTCGCCGATCTTGGGATCCAGTACGGTGCGCACCGTGCCGCGTTGCTGCATATGAGGATGATTCACGACTTCGCCAATCGTGAGGATCGGTGCGCATGGCACATGCGCTTCTTTGAGGGCCTCGAGCACGGCCTCATCCGATGGCGTCGAATCGACCCAGGCCTGGATCAGCGCGATGACTTCTGGCGCATTGGCGACCCGCTGCGCATTGTTGTGGTAGCGCGCGTCACTCGCCAGCGCCGGCTGCCCCATTGCCTTGCACAGGGAAGGCCATTGGTTGTCCAAGGTGATGATGCAGATATAGCGGTCCTTGCCCTTGAACAGGCCCAGTGGGCACACCGCAAAATGATGATTGCCGGCACGGGTCGGTGACTGTCCGGTTAAGCCATAGACGGCGATGTTGATTTCGTGGCAGTGGGTATAGGCGTCAAGCAAGGACACGTCGATGTACTGCCCCTGCCCGCCGCGCTCGCGATACAGCAGCGCATAGCCGATCGCGCACGCGGCATGCACGCCGGTATTGACATCGCCTAGCCCCAGCATCGGCAGCATCGGCGCGCCGCCTGGCTCGCCGATCATCCCGGTGACCCCGGCATAGGCCTGCGCGATGTAATCGAAGCCGGGTAATGAGGACAATGGGCCATCCTGGCCAAACGCGGAGATCGAACACATCACGGCGCGTGGGTTCAGCGCATGCACCTGCTCCCAACCGATGCCAAGGCGTGCCGCGACACCCGGCGAGAAATTCTCGATCACCACATCGACCTGTTTGATCAAGTCGTGCACCAGCGCTTTGCCTTGCGCGGTCTTCAAGTTGACGCAAACGCTCTTCTTGCCACGATTCTGCTGCACGTAGTAAGTACTGCGGCCATTCTGGATAACCGGCAGCAGGCGCGAGACGTCGCCCAGGGGCGGAAACTCTATCTTGATCACCTCCGCGCCCATCTCAGCCATCAGGCGGGTCGCGCTGGGCCCCGCCAGCACGTGGGTAAAATCCAGAATCTTGAAACCGTTCAATAGGTGTTTGTTCATCGGATGGGTTGCTCTTTGCTCCGGCCATTCAAGCGCGAGTCTTCGTGGTCGTAAAATTCGCAGTGTTCTCTAGTGTTCTCCGTGGCAACCTGAATTCAGGCCCCCGCTGCTGGATTACGCACCAGCGGGCGGCGCTCGAGCCGTTCGTAGGCCTGCGCCGGCGTATTCACGATATCCGTGAGCGCCGAGGCCTTATGCCCTGCGTTGATTCGTTCGGCACTCACTTCGCCATACCCTGTTGAGCGCTGGCGCGCCACGCGCCCCGCGCTTTCGATCATGGCCAGCATCTCGCGCGGATTGGTTTCCTGGCCATGGCTAGCCCCGGCCGCCCGTGTGATGCTTTCGTTCATGAGTGTGCCACCGAGATCGTTGACCCCGGCGGACAGGCAAGCCACTACTCCCGCGTGCCCCATCTTGACCCACGAGGCCTGGATGTTGGTGATCAACGGATTCAACGCGAGGCGCGCGACCGCATGCATCAATACCGCCTCGCGGAAGGTGGGGCCCTTACGCGCACGCCCTTTGAGATACAACGGCGCCTCCATGTGCACGAAGGGCAAGGGCACGAACTCGGTAAAGCCGCCGGTCGCCGCTTGTTGCGCGCGGAGCCCAAGCAGATGGCGCGCCCAGTTCACATAGCGGTCGACGTGCCCATACATAATGGTCGAGGTGGTCTTGAAGCCGACCTCGTGGGCGGTCCGCATCACTTCGAACCACTGCGCGGTATTGATTTTATCCGGGCAGATGATCTTGCGCACCTCATCGTCGAGGATCTCAGCGGCCGTCCCGGGCAAGGTATCGAGGCCTGCTGCCTTGAGGCGGATCAGAAACTCGCGCAGCGGGATCTTCAAAGTCGCGGCGCCCTGCCAGACTTCCAGCGGCGAGAATGCATGCACATGCATCGCGGGCTCCGCCGCTTTCACGGCCGCCACAATGTTCAGATACGTCTGCCCGGTGTACTGCGGGTGAATCCCGCCCTGCATGCACACCTCAGTAGCGCCACGCGCCCAGGCCTCATGCACGCGGCGTTGAATCTCTTCGAGATCGAGATCGTAGGGCGTGCCGCGCAGATTCTCCGAAAGCTTGCCCTTTGAGAACGCGCAGAACTGGCATTTGAAATAACACACGTTGGTGTAGTTGATGTTACGGTTGACCGCATAACTCACAACATTGCCATGGTGTTTTGCGCGCAGGGCATCGGCCGCCTGGCACACATGGCTAAAATCATCACCGCGCGCCTGGAACAGGCGCACGACTTCTGTTTCCGTCAGCGCGACACCGGTCAGCGCGCGAGCGACCGCCGTCTCGACGTCGCGCGACACCCGGGTCGAAGGCTTATTGAGCAGCGCGAGGTCGTGTGCGCTGGGCGCCACCTCATCGCCGGGACACCAGGCGTCGGTGCGCGGCAGACCTTCGCCATCGACCGCCTGCAGGATGGGGGTGCGGAAGACAGGCGCAAGCCAGGTCTCACCCTCCAGAACGTAGCGCGGATAGACCGTGAGCCGTTCGTGTAGATACTTGCCAGCTGCGGCGGTCGCGGCAGTGAGTTCGTCGAGGTGCGGCCACGGCGCTTCGGGATTCACATAGTCTGGCGTCAATGGCGACACCCCACCCCAATCATTGATGCCTGCATCGATCAGTTGCGGCAGTACCCCGGGGCTCAGGTTCGGTGGCGCTTGAAGGCTCATTTCCGCGCCGAACAAGATTCTCGCGATGGCGAGGGTCCACAACATTTCCTGCAAATCAGGTTCCGGTGCGTTCACCATCTTGGTGCCGGGCTTGGCGCGAAAATTCTGGATGATCACTTCTTGGATGTGGCCGTGACGCGCGTGAATCGCGCGTATCGCAAGCAGCGACTCGATACGCTCGCGGCGGGTCTCGCCGATGCCGATCAGGATCCCGGTGGTGAACGGGATCCGCGCCGCGCCGGCGTCTTCCAATGTTTGCAAGCGAAGCGCCGGTACTTTGTCTGGTGAGCCATGGTGCGGCATACCTTTTTCGGTCAGGCGCTCGGAGGTAGACTCGAGCATGATGCCCATGCTGGGCGCCACTTCGCGTAAGGCTGCGAGCTCCGTTGGCGCCAAGGTGCCGGGATTTAAATGCGGTAGTAGTCCGGTCTCGCGGAACACGGCTGCGGCCGCAACCCGTAGATAGTCGAGCGTACTCGAGTAACCCATCTCGGCGAGCGCCGAACGCGCAGTCTGATAGCGGAGCTCAGGCCGCTCGCCCAAGGTGAACAGCGCTTCCTTGCAACCCATCGCAGCCCCGCGTCGCGCCACTGCCAGGACTTGGTCGAGCAACAGATAGGGTCGCTGCACCCGCTTTGGGGCCTGGGCAAACGTGCAGTAATGGCAGACATCCCGGCACAGATGCGTGAGCGGAATGAAGACCTTCTTGGAGTAGGTCACGACATTGCGAAAACCCTGATCGCGAATGGCCGAGGCGGTCGCAGTCAGCGCGCTCAGGTCCGTGATTTGCACCAGCGCCAGCGCTTCCGCCGGGGATGGCTGCTGGCCACCGAGCGCACGCTCGAGCATGGTGTCTATGCTCACCATGCGGATTGCACCTGTTGGCGCGGCAAAACGCGCGGCGGGAGGCCGCGATCACAGAGATAGGCCAGGGTTTCGGCTTCAGTATCGTAATTCATTAAATCTCGCAAATCGTCTGCAGTGTCGATATCAAACGCTAGACCAGGCAGCGCCAGCACCTGCACCTTCGCGCCCGCGGTCGCGGCCGCCAGGCAATGCGCTTGGAAACTTTCGCGCCCGAAGTGGAAGTCCATCAAGGTAGGGGACGACACCGCCAGGGCATTGGTGCCGAAGCCTTCGCGATCGGCCACGATGGTGATCAGTGGCGTCGCCTGGTGCTGGCGCACGATGGTTTCAATTTCGCTCGTTGTCGCGAGCGGCACATCCCCCGGCAACATAAGCATTCGGGACTCGCCCCGGGCGGCGAGGTAGCTGCCGGCCTGCGACACGGCGCGCGACAAGCCGCGCCCTTCCTCGTACAGGGCCAGCGCCCCGAATTCACGGGCCAGCGCGGGCACCGTCACCTCCTGACTGACGAGCAACACTCCCGCAAGACCCTGGCAACCCCCGAGGGTCGTCAGCAGATCCTTCAGCATGATCCGTGCGAGCGCTGCTCGCTCGGCATCGGTGAGTACCGCGCTCAGGCGCTGCTTCGCGTAGGCAAAGGGTTTGACCGGAATGACGACCCACATGGGCTCAGGCCAAGTCCAGCACAGAGGCAAGTAGAAGGGATATCACGGTTTATATTGACGGGGATTGGTGCATGTTGAGTTGATGGATGAAATCGAGCGTCGTTCGGGCCAGCGCGATCTTGTCGGCCAACGTTACCATGACCGATGGGGTCGCGATAGCGGCCAAAGCCGAGGTTACCAAGGCGTCGACCAGCGACGCATCCTGGGCATCCAGAATGAACCCATCGAGTATATCGAGATAATGCATCGCAACAGCCACCGCCGTTTGCGGCACGTCGAGTTCCTGCATCATCTTGGCGGTCGGGCCTTTGATAGCGAGCCCCGCGACGATCGGCGAAATCGCCACCACCGGCGCGCGCAGCGTGCGCAGCCGTGCGCGCAGACCGGGCACGGCCAGCACCGGATCGATGCTCACGTAAGGATTTGATGGACAGATGATCACGCCCGCAAGGCACGGATCGTCCAGCCACGCACTGGCCGCCGGATTGAGCACGGCCGCCGCGGCGCCTTCGAAGGAGAAACCGGTGACGGTGGGCGCGCAGCCTTCGCGCACGAAGTAGTGCTGGAATGCGAGACTGCCGTGCAGCGTATGCACAACCGTGCGCACCGGTGAATCGCACATGGGGAAGATGCCATGCGCAATGCCCACCGACGATTTGAGGCCATCAGTCACCTCGGTCAGATTCGCGCCGCCACGCAGGCGTTGGGTTCTCAGCACATGCAACGCAAGATCGCGATCGCCCAGATTGAACCATCCTTCACCCCCGAGTTGACGCACGGTCTCGATGAAGTTCCAGGATTCCCCGCGACGTCCCCATCCGGTGTCCGGATTGCCGAGGTCCGAAAGCGCGTAAGTCAGGGTATCGATGTCAGGCGAGACATGCAGCCCAAGGTGTTCGAAGTCATCGCCAGTATTCACCAGAAAGGCGAGCGATTCTGGGCCCAACAAGTGAGCGAGCCCGACGCAGAGTTTGGCGCCCCCCACGCCGCCGGTGATCGCCAGATACTTACCGTTGGCTTGGCCGCCGGCCTTGGTGCTCACCTGAACAGGTCTTCCGCCAGCGGCCGCACTAAATCACGCGCAGTCTGCCGCGAGTCCTCAAAGGGTAGGCCCTGAATCAGCACCGCAGGCGTTTTCTGGACACTTTCGCCCATTAACAGGCAGGCGGTCGCGGCCAGCGAATCGACCCGGTTGATAATCGTGACTTTTAATTCCCGCCCGTAGAGATCGGGCGTCCCGCGCAAATCATCGAGCACTTTGACACCCGCACAACCGATCGCGCCGCCGATCGTCCCGAGGCGCCAGGCGCGATTCATGCTGTCCGCAATAATCACCCCCACCCGCCGCCCAGTGGCCGCTTGCACGGTCTGTCGTAGACGTTGCGCGGAGGCGTCTGGATCGATCGGCAGCAACAAGGCGCACTCGCCCCCCGCGTGTTCGATGTTGGATTGATCGATCCCCGCATGTGCGCCAACGTTGCCGAGCCGATGACGCATGATGAGCATCCCGGGCCTTTTGCGCATGACCTCGCTCGATTCATCGAGGATCAACTGCACGAGACGCGGATCCTTGTCAGTTTCGCGCGCCAGCTCGATGGCCCGCGCACTGGCCGTCACAGTGGCGAGCGGAATCAAACGTCCCTCGGCCTTGGACACGATTTTCTGCGCGAGGACCAGGATATCTCCGTCCTGTACGGTGACCGCCAGGCGTCCCAATCCCGCCAGCAGAAGCGCCGCAAGATCATCATCCGCCTTGATCATCGGGAGGTCGGGCACTACGTGAAACTGCAACACACTATCCATCCCTTGGAGCACATACGTGACTGGGCAGCCTACGCGCTCCGGACGCGTTTTAGAATCCAGCCGGCCACAACGACTTCGGGCGAAGTCCACCACAATGAGTATCTTCCAAGCGAAGGTTGGGCGAAAAAACCGGGAAATAGGGAGTGGTTCCCTTAACGAAAAACCTCGTCGAAGCGTTTGATAATATCGGTCAAAATTGACCGCATTAGTACCAAGTTAGCTCGTGGTGGTGCACGCGAGAGGCCGATTGTTACAGGTTTCGCGCGTGATCCCGCTCGTGTATAGCCGAATCTTGTGCGCGCTTTCCTGAATGTCATCAAGATAAAACGTCCAATCACGCGACACGGATCAAATCCCTTTCAATAATTTCGCGCATGCGCGGTTTAATCGAATCTCGCGTGACGAGATCCACACGCCGCTTGAATAGATCTTGCAGAAAGAACTTCATAGGCAATCCGTTGCGTCGATGGCGACCGGCGTTTTACTGGCGCTGGTCGCGCGGCTACACCACCGGCACGCCGGCGTCGTTACTTGCCACCGGCAATCTCTATCACGCCGAGCGCGACCTTGTGATCAGGGTTGGTGGCACAGCTTCGAGCACGAGCTGCATACCAATACCCCAGGCGAACAACGCAGCTACCGCTACGACGACTTCCGCCGCGAGACGGTGATGACTGTGGGCGCCGAGCCAACCTGTCGGGCAAAGGAAACAAAACCGACCATTTTGACGACATCGAGCGTCGTCAGCAGGAACGAGCGCGGTGAACGGCGTCCGTTGACACCGGAATTTCACGGGACCACGGCGTCAGCGTCGCGCTGAGGGCATTTTCTGACACGAAATATCGACTGCCTGGACCGCAGGCGCGAGATGCTGCGTTCGCGGACCGATTAATTTTCGGTTCACCAGCAATTTAAGTACCGAGTACGACCCGTATTCCATCCTCGATCGCTTTCATGTCATACGCGCTCAGTTTTCCCAACTGCGCGCGTAACCGAGCCTTATCCACCGCCCAAATTTGATCAATTCTCGCATTCGATTCGTCACCCGCCGACGGTACCGACACAACCAGTGGGGGACGGGGAGTACCCTTCGACGACAGCGGAATCACCACCACCGTGTCGCGTCGCGCGTTGAACACATCCAGGGACAGCACCACCGCCGGCCGGCGCTTGTTAATTTCGCTGCCAACTGTCGGATCAAGTTCTACCCAGTATATTTCGCCACGTTTCGGATGCCTCATACAGGTCCATTGAGGCCGTCAGAAACCGTTGTCTTCTCCCAGGCGGCAAGCTCGCTCGATATAGCCTCACTCTCGCGGTCTTCAGCGGTGACTGCATCGGCAATGGCCGCCAACTTCCCTTCATGCTCGGACACGGCTTTTTCAACCAATTCGGAGATAAATCGATTTCGTTGCCGTGGTGGAACAAGCGTTTTTAAGCGATTGGCTATCTCTTCGGGTAGGCGAATGAGGATTGATATGGAATTTGTGGTTGGGTTCGTTCGCATGCCACCACCATATGATAGATGATCATGCAAGATATAAACGTCTTTTTCACGTAGCCTGAGAGAGATAACCAAAATGGAAACACTGGCGATCGAACAGCTGAAGTCAGCTTTACGGAAATCGTCGAGGCGCGTGGATAAAAAGCGCCGGGAATGGGGTGTGAACGTCGATGAACGAGTCATTAGAAAACCTCATTTCATGCGACTTCCCTAATCACTTTTCGCCGTGCGTGTCGAAAGTTGCCCCTGTACCGTGGGCTTGAGCCGAGTCGCGGCTGGGGACACATAATCGTCCATTCGCGTCCGAGGAAGCGTAACGACGGCCTTCTCTGCTCGGCGCAAGCGACGATAACCGAACCGGCTCAGCGTTCGGCACTGAAGTCGTAGCGCGCCTCGGCGGCGAGCGCAAAATCCACTCAACCGTACCCTCCAGAGAGGCCTGCAGTTGAGCCTATGTCAGCAACTGTTTGTCGTTCATATCGATCACCATGCCTCGCATCATGATCGAAGCCAGCTAGATGTCCGCGGCGGAAGTGTCGATCCGCCTGTCACGCCTGGAGAGGCCTGCCGGTAATGGTCCAGCGGAAAGGCTTACCGAAGACGTGGTTGAAGGAGTGAATGAAATCGAGCACGCGAGTTTGGAGATCCTCGAGCGAGGTAAAGCATGCGCGCTTGAGCAGCCGTCGCGCGATGATGGAGAACCAGATCTCGACTTGGTTGAGCCACGAGCAGTGTCGTGGGGTGTAGACGAAGCGGATCCTATGCGCGGGATCTTGCAGGAACGCGCGGCGCGTTGGCTTCGACTTGAGGATACCGGTCTGGCCTTTGACGCCGAGATCTTCTTGAATGCCGCACCGCTT
>JAYTEX010000142.1:0-4350 GCA_043734785.1 Pseudomonadota bacterium
CGTATGGGGACGTCGTGCAGGTCGCGATCCAGCAAGCGGTAACGCCTACAGGACCTCGTTTGGTGCAACGCGTAGACGCGGTGTTCGGGGGCGGCGCGGCGCCGACGCTCGAGCGCGAGGGCATTTATCTGCACGGTAATTTGCAATCGCTGCCACTCGGCGAATGGGCCATGCTGTTGAAACAGTCCGCCGGCCCCTCTTCTTTGCTGCCAATGGCCATCGACCTACAGGTTGCGCAGTTGCGAACCCTGGGCCAGGAATTCGAACACGTGAGTTTGCGCGGCCACAAGGATCCGGTCGCCTGGCGGATCCAGATGGAAAGCGCACGCGCGGCCGGCGAGATCACGGTGCCGAACGACTTGACAAGCGCGCCATTGACACTGAATTTCGAGCGCCTGTGGCTGCAACCGGTGACCATCGGTGATCCTGAAAATCCACTCGATCCGCGGGTAATTCCCAATGTGGTGATGGCCTGCACCTCCTTCAAGTACCACGCGGTGGATTTCGGACAGGCCTCCCTGGCGACTGCACGCGCACTCGATGGGCTGCGCTTGCAGACGTTGGTCTTTCAGAGCCCGGCTTTTCAAGTAAGGGCGGATGGCAACTGGTCACTCAACGACGGCGCACATCAGTCCCAGTTCAGCATTCATTTGACGGGCACGGAGCTCGGTGCGGTGCTGCAGCACTTCGGGTATAACGCGCGAGGCATCAAAGGCGGCAAAACCAGACTCGACATCGAAGCGTCGTGGCCGGGAACCCCCGGCGACTTCACCTTGGACAAGTTGGATGGCAGCCTGGGTCTACACGTGCAGCATGGCCGCTTTCTCGATATCGAACCTGGCAGCGGTCGCCTGTTCGGCCTGCTCAGTCTGCAAACCCTGCCGCGTCGGCTGTCGCTCGATTTCGCTGACTTGTTCCAGAAGGGATACGCCTTCGATCGCATCGAAGGCTGGTTCGAACTTGAAAATGGCAATGCCTACACGAACAGCTTGCTGATGGAAGGGCCTTCGTCGCGGGTGGAAGTCACCGGACGCACCGGGCTCGCGGCCCAGGATTACGATCAACGCGTCACGGTCACGCCGGCGCTATCGAAAAGCATCCCGCTCGCGAGCGCGATGTTCGGGCCCGCCGGGATCGGCGTGGGTGCGGCCATCTACCTGGGCCAGAAAGTATTCAAGGGTATCCCCGCGCAAGTCGACCGACTCCTGCAGAAGCACTACTCCATTACCGGCGCGTGGGAGCAACCGAAGGTAGAAAAGCTCTAATGACAACCGAACTCTGGAAACCCAACACCGTGGTCGCGGCCGTCCTCGAACGCGACGGGCGCTTTCTGCTGGTGGAAGAACTCGCGCAGGGGCGCGTGGTGTATAACCAGCCCGCCGGCCATCTCGATCCGGGTGAAACGCTACTGGAGGCGGTCAAGCGTGAGACCCTGGAAGAAAGTGCCTGGCATATTGAGCCGGAAAGTCTGATCGGCGTGTATTTGATCGAACCCGCAGACGCTGAGGTCACCTATCTACGTTTCTGCTTTCATGGCCGCCTGCTGCGCCACGATCCGGCGCGGACATTGGATAAGGAGATCATTCGCACCCTGTGGCTCACGCGAGATGAACTCGCGGCTGAGGCGGTCAAGCATCGCAGTCCGTTAGTGCTGCGCTGCATTGACGACTACCTCGCCGGCCAGCGCTTTGGGCTGAATGTGATCAGTGATCTCCGCTTTGGCTGAACGCGCACCACCGGGCGCCGTGGTGGTGGTCGCCCTGTCCGGCGGCGTCGATTCATCGGTCACGGCCGCGCTACTCAAGGAAGCCGGTTACCAGGTCTCGGCCATCTTCATGAAGAACTGGCACGAGCCCACGGCAGTTGGGCATTGCCGCTGGGAGGAAGATGTCGCGGATGCGCTAGAAGTCTGCGCGCGACTCGAAATCCCGCTCAATACGGTCGATCTGTCGCAGGCTTACTGGGATGGCGTGTTCGAGGAATTCCTCTCCGAGTACGCGCGCGGACGCACTCCCAACCCGGATATCCTGTGTAACCGGGAGGTCAAGTTCAAAGCTTTCCTCGAGCATGCGCGCGCGCTGGGCGGCGCCTTCATCGCGACCGGCCACTACGCCCGGATCGCGCGCCGCGCCGAATCATTCGAGCTTTTGAAAGGGACTGATCCCAACAAGGACCAGAGTTATTTTCTCTACGCCTTGGGACAACCCCAGCTCGCGGCAAGCCTCTTTCCGATTGGGGATCTGCCGAAGCCTGAGGTTCGCCGGCGCGCTCAGGCGCTAGGTCTCATCACGCATGACAAAAAAGACAGCACCGGAATCTGCTTCATCGGCGAGCAGCCCTTCCGCGACTTCCTGTCACGCTACCTGCCCGCGCAGCCCGGTCTTATTCGCGCGCTGGACGGACGCGTGCTCGGCGAACATAGCGGGGTCGTGTACTACACGCTGGGCCAACGCGAAGGATTGCGGGTGGGCGGCGTGAAAGGCGCGCTAGAAGGCGCTTGGTATGTGGTCAGCAAGGAGGTGGCAACGAATGAGCTGCAGGTGGTGCAAGGCCACGATCATCCGGCGCTCATGAGCCGCCAACTCCGGGCGGACCGCCTCACCTGGGTGTCGGGGCAGGCGCCCTTGCCGCCTTTTCGCTGCCGCGCCAAGACCCGATATCGCCAACCGGATCAGGAATGCGTGATCAGCGAGGTGATAGAAGACCGCTGTACCGTGATGTTCACACACCCACAGAGAGCAGTGACGCCGGGACAGTCGGTGGTGTTCTATGTCGAGGATGTCTGTCTCGGGGGCGGCATTATCGACCGGACGTGGACTTAAGGGGGACCGCTTGCGCAGGATGGCTGAAAAAGCCCCGAGGAGCCCCAGTCCGTGGCGGCACCGCATGAGAATTTGTGGGCATGCAACCGATGCAGCGTTTCTGCACTACAACTCGCGACCGAATTTGCCGATAATGCGGCACCTATCCTCCCCGCCCAGACCACGGAGTTCCGATGACCAACAGCTTCAACGCACACACCACGCTCAAGGTGGGCACCAAGGACTACCAGTACTTCAGCCTGAAGGCGCTCGAGGGCCCATTCAAACTGGCGCGGCTGCCCTACTCCTACAAGATTCTGCTTGAGAACCTGCTGCGCCATGAAGACGGTGCCAATACCACCAAAGACAACATCGAAGCGCTGGCTGGGGCCTCACTCAAGAAGCTGCCCGCCAAGGACATCAATTTCACGCCGGCGCGGGTGATTCTGCAGGACTTCACCGGGGTGCCCTGTGTGGTCGATCTGGCGGCCATGCGCGATGCCATCACACAGCTCGGCGGCAAAGCCTCACAGGTCAATCCGCTGTGCCCGGTGGAACTCGTCATCGATCACTCTGTGATGGTGGATCACTACGGCACGCGCGACGCGCTCGACAAGAACGCGAAAGTTGAGTTCGAGCGCAACCAGGAACGCTATGCATTCCTGCGCTGGGGTCAGGAAGCGTTGCAGAACTTCAAAGCGGTGCCGCCGGATACCGGCATCGTGCACCAGGTGAATATCGAGTTCCTCGCGCGCGTGGTGTTTGAGAAAGACGGCTTGCTGTATCCCGATTCCTGCTTTGGCACCGATTCGCACACCACCATGGTAAACGGCATCGGCGTATTGGGTTGGGGCGTCGGCGGCATCGAAGCTGAGGCGGCCATGTTGGGTCAGCCCTCGTCGATGCTCATGCCGGAAGTGATCGGTGTGCGCGTGACCGGCAAGCTCGCCGAAGGCGCCACCGCCACCGACCTCGTGCTGACCGCGACCGAAATGCTGCGTAATCACGGCGTGGTCGAGAAATTCGTGGAGTTTTTCGGTCCAGGTCTCGCCAATCTTGCGGCCGCCGATCGCTGCACCATCGCGAACATGGCTCCGGAATACGGCGCGACCTGCGGGATCTTTCCAATCGATGAAGAAACGCTCAACTACCTCCGCCTGACCGGCCGTAGCGAAGACCACATCACCGTGGTCAAGGCCTACGCCCAGGCCCAGGACCTGTGGTGGACCCCGGAGGCACCGGAAGCTGAGTACACAGAAGTGCTGGCGCTCGACCTGAATTCGATCAAGCCGTCGCTGGCCGGCCCCAAACGTCCACAAGATCGCGTGCTGTTATCCGATGTGAAGGCGAACTACCAGAAAGCGTTCGAAGGCGAACAGAAAATGCGCCCGAGCGCGGGCGCCGCCCAAGTCACAGATGCCGGCAAGACCTTTGCTTTGAAAGATGGCGCAGTCGTGATCGCGGCGATCACGTCGTGTACGAATACCTCGAACCCCTCGGTGCTGATCGGCGCCGGCCTGCTCGCGCGGAAAGCTGTCGCGCTAGGCTT
>JAYTEX010000143.1:0-5077 GCA_043734785.1 Pseudomonadota bacterium
GGTTTCACGCACGTGCGGCGCGCGAGCGAAACGCCAACCAACATGATCCTGGAAGCGCGGCCATAGCCCGGCCTTGCGCGAGGAAAACACGCCCATGACACACGCAATTCGCATGTACCGCACGGGGGATCCGGAAGTCCTGAAATGGGAAGCGACCGAGGTGCCGGCCCCGGGTGCCAATGAAGTCCGTATCCGCCACACGGCGGTGGGCCTTAACTACATTGATGTTTATTACCGCACCGGTTTGTATGCCGCACCGTTGCCGTTTTCGCCGGGCCTGGAAGCGGCAGGCGTAGTGGACGCCGTGGGTGGGGAGGTGACCACGCTCAAAATCGGTGATCGCGTCGCCTACTCGAGTGGTCCACTCGGCGCGTACGCCGAGGCACGCGTGATCGCGGCTGAGCGGGTCGTCAAGATCCCGGACGGAATTTCGGACACTCAGGCCGCCGCGATGATGCTACAAGGCATGACGGCGGAATACCTCGTGCGCCGCACGTATGCGATCAAGCGTGGCGACACGGTCCTCATTCATGCCGCTGCCGGCGGGGTGGGTCTTATCCTCTGTCAATGGGCGAAACACCTGGGTGCCACGGTGATCGGCACCGTGGGGTCGGACGCGAAGGCGGTACTCGCGAGCAACAACGGTTGCGATTATCCGATCGTCTACACGCGGGAGGATTTCCAGGCCCGCGTGATGGAGATTACGCATGGCGCGAAAGTGCCGGTGGTCTACGATTCGGTCGGGCACGATACCTTCGCGAAATCGCTGGATTGCCTGGCGCCGTTTGGGCTCATGGCTTTATTCGGACAGGCTTCAGGCCCGGTGCCGCCGTTCGACCTCGGCCAGCTCGCGGCCAAAGGATCGCTGTTTATTACGCGCCCGACACTGTTCACCTATACCGCAAAACGCGCCGATCTGGAGGCAAGTTCGCGCGCCTTATTCGAAGTGGTCCTGAGTGGGGCGGTCAAGATTTCGGTCAACCAGACCTATGCGCTGCGTGATGCAGCGACCGCTCACCGTGATCTTGAAGCACGGCGCACCACGGGATCGACTGTGTTCGTGGTCTAGATCGCAAACCTCAGGCCTTGCCGATCCTCGCCGCTAACGTCTTGTGACTCAACGGCAGCGAGAACAACTTCCATGGCGACTGTGAACGACACGGCGGTAACCGTCACCGAAGGAGGCGCCCGCACGGCGAGTCCGGTGAGCGTGGCAGACCTGGTGCGGCAAGTCTCCGCCCTTGCCTCGTTACCCGGCGCTTGCCAGCGCGTGATGGAAATCGCCAACGATCAAAGGGCCTCCGCGCGCGAGATGGCGGAAGTGATCAGTGTCGACCCAGGCTTGTCGGCACGGGTGCTGCGGCTCGTTAACAGTGCCTACTTCCGCTTGCCGCAGCCGGTCGATAACGTTGCCCACGCGGTGCAGGTCATTGGTACCAATGCTTTGCGCAACCTCGCACTCGCGACCGGTGCCATCAACGCCTTCAAAGGGATCCCTACCACGCTAGTGGATATGGATGCCTTCTGGAATGCGAGTGTGCACTGCGGACTGCTCGCCCGTGCGCTCGCGCGAATCGCGCGTCACCAGCAGCCCGAACGATTATTCGCAACCGGTCTGCTGCATGCGGTCGGTCAGCTCGTGATGTATACCCAGGCGCCGGCTCGCGCACGCGTGGTGCTCGATCAGATCCGTTCGCAACCGCAGACACGCCCGGCGATCGAGCAGCAGGTCTTTGGTTTCAATTATTGCGATGTCGGCGCAGCCCTGCTCGAAGTCTGGCGGCTGCCGCCCAGCATGTGGCTGCCGATTCGCTATCACCGTAATCCCGTGGCGGCCCCTGATTACCGTACCGACACGGCCCTGCTCGCGATCGCCCAGGCAGTCACGGCAGTCTTCGAGCCGGATGTGAAATCCGGCCTGCCACTCACGCGCGCCGCACCCGAGATCGAAGCCGTTGCCTGGCTGCAAAGTGGACTGGTGGCCGCCGTGCTGCCGCCGGCACTTGAGGAAGTCGATGCGCAGTGGTTCGAGGTGATCGAAATCATTTCGCCGGGGGGAACACTTGTTCATTGAGAGCGTTCGGATATTCCGGATCGACCCCTAGAGAGTCGATACACGACGTCTGGAAGCCATAGGACGCAGCAAATTTCTCCGAGTTTTGGAACCCCTGCGTCCTCACGGCGGTCTCCTAGAGGCGAGGATTGGCGTATGCTGCCTCGCCATGCGCGCGCTGTCGCGCGGGAGAAAACGGTCATTAGCACGCCACAAACCGACGATGTGCGGGTCATTGGCACCACCGATGTCATCGCGCCTGCCGCGCTGATCCACAATCTCCCGCTCAGCTCGCGCGCGGCGGATACGGTGCTGTCGGCGCGCCGTACGTTGCGCGCAATCCTATCCGGGGGCGATCGGCGACTGATCTGCATCGTTGGCCCCTGTTCGATCCACGATCCGCTGGCTGCACGCGAATATGCCACGCGACTGCAGGCGCTGGCGGTCCGCCTGAGCAAAGATCTGTTCATCGTCATGCGCAGCTATTTCGAGAAGCCGCGCACCACAGTGGGGTGGAAGGGGCTGGTCAACGATCCAGGCCTCGACAACAGCTACCGCATTAATGATGGCCTGCACATTGCGCGTGGATTGTTACTCGCGATCAACGAAACGGGCCTGCCGGTCGGTGCTGAATTTCTCGATCCCATCAGTCCCCAGTACATCGCCGATCTGGTCGCGTGGGGCGCCATTGGCGCGCGTACCACGGAGAGTCAGGTTCATCGTGAACTCGCCTCCGGCCTGTCTTGTCCGATTGGTTTCAAGAATGGGACCGATGGCAGCGTGCAAGTAGCGATCGACGCCGCACAGGCCGCCGCGCACCCACACCATTTCCTGGGCGTGACCAAGGCCGGCACGGTGGCGGTGATCGCGACCACCGGTAATCCCGATTGCCACGTGATTTTGCGCGGGGGTTCAAAAGAACCGAATTATTACGCGGCGGCGGTGCATGCGGCGGCCGAACGCATGGTCGTGTCCAAGCTGAGACCCAATCTGATTATCGACGTCAGTCACGCCAACAGCAGCAAGGACCATCAGAAGCAGTTGTCGGTCGGCCAGGACGTCGCGGGCCAGATTGCGCGCGGTGAGCAGCGGATCGTGGGGGTCATGGTTGAAAGCTTCCTGGTCGCCGGCCGCCAAGACGCGCGCCCAGGACAGCCGCTGACTTACGGGCAGAGCATTACCGATGCCTGTCTTAGCTGGCCAGATACTGAAACTCTCCTGCACCAGCTGGCGGTGGCGGTGGCGCGCAGGGCGACGATTTAGGGCGCGGCGCAGGGCGTTATTTGGGGCGTTATTCGGGACAGACCGCCTTTTTCTTGAAAGCGCGGTCTGTCCTCCTTCGGATCAGCAGACTTCGAACAAGCCCGCGGCGCCCATGCCCATGCCAACGCACATGGTGACGACTACATACTTCACGCCACGACGCTTGCCTTCGATCAGCGCATGACCGATGAGCCGGCTGCCCGTCATGCCATAGGGATGACCGACCGCAATGGCACCACCGTTCACATTCAAGCGATCGTTCGGGATGCCGAGTTTGTCGCGGCAGTAGATCACTTGCACGGCGAAGGCTTCGTTCAGTTCCCACAAGCCCACGTCTTCCATCTTGATGCCGGTCAGCTTGAGCAGCTTCGGCACCGCGAAGACGGGGCCGATGCCCATTTCATCCGGCTCGCAACCGGCGACCGCGAAACCACGGAAAATGCCCATGGGCGCTAAGCCCTTCCTGGCGGCGAGTTTGTCGCTCATCACGACCTGCACGGATGCACCATCGGAGAGCTGACTGGCATTGCCGGCCGCGATACAGCCGCCTTCGACGGCCGGCTTGATCACGGAGACCCCTTCATAGGTCGTATCCGGTCGAATGCCTTCATCCTCGCTGGCGGTCACCTCGCGCACAGTCTCTTGACCGGTGTGCTTGTCGATGATCTTCATTTTGGTCGTGATCGGCACGATCTCGTCCTTGAACTTGCCCGCCGCGCGCGCTAGGCCAGCTTTCACCTGGCTGTCGACACCGTAGCGATCCTGTACCTCGCGCCCGATCTTGTAGCGTTGCGCCACGTTCTCCGCAGTCTGCAGCATCGACCAGTAGACCGCCGGCTTGTTGGCCTTGAGCCATTCGTCCTCGAACATGTGCTTGTTCATCTCGTTCTGGACGCAGGAGATCGATTCAACGCCGCCCGCGACATAGACTTCTGCTTCGCCCGTCATGATCCGTTGTGCGGCGAGTGCGACTGTCTGCAATCCGGACGAGCAGAAGCGGTTGACGGTCATGCCTGAAACCGTGACTGGCATTCCGGCCCGTAAGGCGGCTTGGCGTGCGATATCTGAACCGGTGGCGCCTTCTGGATTCGCGCAGCCGAGAATCACGTCGTCGACTTCGCCGGCCTCAATGCCCGCGCGTTCAACGGCTGCTTTCACCGCGTGACCCGCCATGGTCGCGCCATGGGTCATGTTGAGGGCGCCGCGCCAACTCTTGCAAAGCGGGGTGCGGGCGGTGGATACGATTACGGCATCGATCATGGGCTTCTCCTTAACGCGGTTTTGAAAGCAGGTTCCGGCACTTTAACGGAGCGTCGCATCCTCGTCACGTTGGATGGGCAGCAGCCAATGCCAAATGCAGGTGGCGTCGATCGCTCCCAACAGCTGCGCCATTAAGACCTGGCCAAACGGACGGCTTGGGGTGCACGCAGACCTGCCGTGTCGTTGTCGATCAGGGGTGGACAACAAGCGCTATCCCGTGCACAGCAGTTTTCGGTCAGGAAGCCGAGCAGGGCATTCATCTGCGCGAAATTCGCAGCGTAATAGATGAATCGCCCAGCTTGGCGCGAGGTGATCAGCTCCGCGCGCGTCAGTTCCTTTAGATGGAACGAAAGCGTGGCCGGGGAGGTTTGCAGCTCGGCCCCGATCTCGCCCACCACTCGACCTGTCGGACCCGCTTCGATCAGCATCCGAAAGATTTTCAGGCGCGTGTCCTGGGCCAGGGCGGCGAGGGTAAGCAGGGCGTTTTTTGATTCCATAATT
>JAYTEX010000144.1:0-5315 GCA_043734785.1 Pseudomonadota bacterium
GGAATTGGACACCAAGGCTCATGTTTCATCGCAGGTACGATGGTAATGTCGGCGTCACACCGTTTGCGCCCGATCGAGTCCTACCGTGTGGGTGATTACGTGTTGTCACGTAATCCGGAGTCGGGCGGTCTGACAAGAAGACGAGTTACACACACGTTCATCCATCGGACAACGAGAGAGCTTTATCTTAAGTTCTCCAACCACCAGATTCTTTACACCACCCCAGAACACCGGTTCTACGTAACCGGGCGTGGATTCATCGGTGCATATCAATTGACTTCGAGGTCCCACTGCGTAACCGAGGCAGGAGGAAAGGCCACTGTAGTAGCAAGACGCTATTACCGCACAAAGCCTCACCTGGTGTATAATCTCGAAGTTGATGCCGATCACACCTATTTCGTGGGCGAGACTGGCATCTGGGTACATAACATTAAGAAGTCAGGAGTAAACGCGGTGGAGTGAACTGTAGTTACCGTTAGCTTCAGCTGACACCCTCGAGGGCGTTCATGTCGCGACATATGCTACTTGCTCGTGACATGAATGCCTTGACACACCGAAGGCGCATAACCATCACCTTGATGCGGAACTGCCACAAGCGACGGCACCGCGTCTGTTATGTCGAGGGACCCTTATTGGGTAAGTCGGCACGGCGAAGCCATATACGTTAATGGTCGAGGTACAATTTACAGAGGATATGATTCTTCCATCGCTCTATCGACCGGCAGATTCTAGGACCGAACAAAGCCAAGACTTTGCGAATTATCATGCTTGCCGCTCGCTTGCACGGTGACCGGCATCAGTGGACACAGGTCATAGTAAATTACCGGGAGGCGACAACGGTCCATCATTCGAAGAATGCGCTGCGAATATCAATGGACGTACGGACCCACAAATAGTCACTGATTATCTCTTTTTCCAGAAAGTAGAGACAGTGTGCATCTATAGTAAAATGAGGGCCGTCTGCGCGGCCATCGCCGCTCACGAGTTAGACTCATCATACCCGGATTTAGAATTAATCGGGAACCGGTGCTACGCATTGTGTGTTAGGTGGTTTGGTGTGCCACCCGACGCATCTCATAATTGTAGAATAATCCGAGGGCCTAATGACTGCCTCAGAAAGTCAATGATCACCGGGAACTATATACTGATTGTAAACAAAACGTACGCCACCGCAGAACAATTGTATGCCGTGATTTCGCACGAGATGTACCATAGAGTTATTAATTCGTCGAAAGGCCTCGCAAGGAATCTGTGGGTTGATGAGCTGCTAGCGTTCGCAGTGACACAAAAGACGCTTGAAGAGTTCGGTTTTCACGAACAAATAATCCTTCGCAATCGACACCACACGAAGGGGTATGCGCTTGGAGCCGAAGAATTGAAGAAGGTACGGAAGAAGCTGTCATTAGGTCTCGGCTATGGCGCTTATCCTGATGGCTTCAATGCTGGAGTGGCAACGCTTGCAATCAAACTCCAGGCAATGGTCGAATGGCGAAGCATTTGCTTGCTCACTAAATGCGATAGCTGGGGTGACTGGCTAGCGGCTCTGCCCGGCGACCTACAGTACGAGATCTCCGATCTCTTCGCGCTGTAATCTTCTATGGTTAGTAGGCGCAGAAAACTGACCCGCTAACAAACGTTGAAAAATGATATACCCACGACCACGCTGGAAAACTGACCGGCATCGACTTCCCGCACGACACCGACGTCAGCCTGACCTACGACGCCGCGGGGCGAAGGACGGCCATGACCGACGGCTCGGGGACGACCGGCTGGACGTTCGACAACGCGAACCGCTGCACGCAGATCGCGCAGCCCAACGGCACGGTGAGTTACGGCTATGACAACGCCAATCGCCGCACGAGCATGACCCATTCCGCCACGGGAACCTGGAGCTACTCCTTCGACGCGGGAAACCGCCTGACATCCACCACGAACCCGAACTCGGAGACGACCTCCCTGACCCTTGACGCCGCCAGGCGGATCACGCGCCAGGATTTCAGCAACACGACTTATGCACTGAATACCTATGACACCGCCAACCGCATCACCAACCTCCAGGACACCGCCGGGCACGACCCGCTCAGCGTGGTTACAGCGACGCCCGCTACGCTTTCGGCAATGGCGATACCCGGCAGGGCCCTGCGTACGTGCCGGCGCAACCCTCGCACTTCTTGGCGGCTTTGCGACTTAGCGCGAGGCCATCTTCGCATTTCTCCGTGCCTCCGTGCGTTTGTGTGATCTCTCACCTCGAAAATAACGGTTACAAAAAGTCGCTGTTTTTGCACGAAAACGCATCCAAACGGGGCAGTTTGTGTCGGTTTCAGAACACCCATTTTCTTGAGAATTACCGTTTCCAGCCTCCGCCGACCGCCGTCCTCCCCAATTGATTTGGTGTGCAACCCTCAAAAGTGCCACCTCGAAGCACAAACGAATTAATTCCAGCCTCGCGCGCGCGCCTAATATCATTCGTTCGCAAACCGCCCCAAAAGCCACCTGAGCGAATGAATGAATGAACCCCGGCGCGCCAAAAACTATCCGCGGCCCGGTCTCAACACAACGATCGCCGATATTGGCTCGCCTGCCGGCCCGGTGCTGAAGGACGCCCGCGCGGTTTACACGCCCGGTATTTCCGAGCGGGCAAGCGGAACCTCCAGGTTCTTCCGTGGCGATGCGCTTGGCAGGACGTGTGGAATTACAAACTGGGGCGAGATGGTCGCGCACGAAGAGAGGTTCCCGTGGAGTCCGCAGACGCGTCGGCGCTGCTTACGATCAGAACGCGGACGCGTTCCTGGAGGCCGTGCGCCATGCTTGCCATGACCGCGAGGAACAGCCTATCAGAACTGGAAGTAGATAAACGGCGAAGAAGAAGTCGGGGAGAGAAAGAGCAGTCCCATCAGTACGAATAGCACCAACAGCATTCCCGCGAAGGTGTTCAGCCGCATGTGGTAATGGGAGCCGACGCGGATGCCGAGTACGTGGCCGACGACCAGGACGGGGATCGCGAGCAATGTCGCCGTCTGGAACCAGTTCGTCCCGGCCGAATCCCCGATCCACAGCATTTTACGCACCATCTGAAATGCGAGTTCAAAGGTCGCGGCCCGGAAAAACACCCAGGCGAAACAGACGAAAGCGAATGTGGCGAGCCAGCTCAGGCCGTAGACGAATGGGTTCGGAGTCGTTTGACGCTTACCCATTCTGTCAAGAAGCATCTTGTGGACAGCCAGGCCCAGGCCATGGATGCCGCCCCAGATGACGAAATTCCAGTGGGCGCCGTGCCACAGGCCACCGAGGAGCATTACCACCAGTAGGTTGAGGTACTGCCGCCCTTTTCCCAGCCGATTGCCGCCGAGCGGAAAGTAGAGATATTCGCGAAGCCACGTCGAGAGCGAGATATGCCACCGTCGCCAGAACTCGGTGATGTTCCGCGAAATATAGGGCAGGCTGAAGTTCGGCGGGATTTCAAAGCCGAGACACCGGGCCGAACCGATCGCCATGTCGCTGTAGCCGGAGAAATCGCAGAATATCTGAATGGCGTAGGCGATCACCGCCAGCCAGACAGTTGAGGAGCCGAACTGGGTGGGATTGTGAAAGATGCGATCCACAAAGGGCGCGAGATGGTCGGAAATCAGCACCTTCTTCACCAGGCCAAGCAGGAACAACTGCACGCCGCGCTCGATGTTGGTCCACCGGATTTCGATCTTTTTCTCGATTTCCGGGAGGAACTGCATGGGCTTCAGGATGGGACCGGCGATCAGGTGCGGGAAGAAGGCGACCAGCAGCGCGAGCTCCCAGATCGAGCGCGCGGAGCGGCTTTCGCGCCGGTAGATATCTACCAGGTAGCTGATGACTTCAAACGTAATGAACGAAATTCCAACCGGCAGAATGATGTGGAGCAGAGGAAGGTCGGCGTGCAGCGGGTGGAGCGCGGCGTTCGCCGAGTCCACGAAGAAATTGAAGTACTTGAACACTCCCAGCAGCAGCAGATCGAACACAATGCCGATCCGAAGCCAGCGGGTACGAACGGTGTCGTCAGCGCCGCGCTCGATCTGCCGCCCAACGAAGTAGTTCACCGCCGACGTGCCTGCGAGCAGCGCCACGAACCGATAGTCCCAGAATGCATAAAAGACGAAACTGCCCGCGAGAAGCGCCGCCTTCTTCAGGCGGTCAGAGGGCAGGATCGCCATTAACGCGAGCACGATCGAAAAGAAGACGATGTATTGGAAGCTGGAAAAGATCATCGGCGGATATGCATGGCCAGGTAGCCGCTGATGCGCGAGGCAACGAGCGAGTGGCCAAGTTCGTTGATATGGCCGACGCCCGGCTGTGTGTTGTAGAAGCCTAGCGGGGGCTGCCGCGATTCAAGAAAGCCGTTCACAAAATCGGGGCGCATGTCGATCAGCGGCACTCCGGCCTCGTTTGCATAACGACCGAGAAGGGATTCGACTTCGAACGGTTCGAGCGTTGGATGGTCGTAGTCGATGTTCGGCAGGAACACCAGCAACAGGTTCGGATACTTCCGATGAAGCGCCGCAACTGCCCAACGCATGGCTTCGCGACCCTGAGACGTAAGCGGTGCATTTTCGCCTCCGCCTTCGCGCTCCTGGCCCGGTTTGCCGCGCATCGCCGCGACTTTCTCCGATGCGACGCGCAAGGTCGAGATCGAAGTCAGGAATGAGAGGCGCGGGAACCGCTGCGTGAAAGGGTTGTCGCTGACAAATGCGGAATTGCGTATCGTTTTGAATGTGCCTCCGTCCGGCGCCACCGCAAAATACTTGTTGGAGTTAAGCAAATCGACCGTGAAATCGCCCTGATCGAGCTGGACGACGACGAAATCGGGGGAAATCCGTTCGCGGTAGAAGTCGGCGAGATGGATATAGTAGGCGGGAGAACCGCCGCTTCTGCCGCCATTAACCACTTCGATGCCCGCGCCGAACTTCCGTTGAAGCGTATGCTCGGTGAGCGCGCTGAACGTATGGGAGTCGCCGACCTGGTAGCCTTCGGTAAACGAATCACCGAGCATCAGTACCCGGTACACACCAGTCGCTTTGGGCTGGATATCGCCGTTGCGCATGCCCAGAGCGTTGATATGCGTCACGGAAAAACCTTCCGTTCCATGGACGAGCAGGCCGCTGGTGAAGAGCCGTCCGAGTATTGAGTGAGTCTGCGAGCCCGGCGAGCGAACGACGAAGCACTCCAGGATAAGCTCCCAGAGAAGCACGGAACAGATCAACGCCCCGAAAAATTTTATTACGAGCTTTGCTATGAGAGAGCGCCTTTGCAAGTGTAGTCCGATGTTCCGAGGATGTTTCGAGCAC
>JAYTEX010000145.1:0-1653 GCA_043734785.1 Pseudomonadota bacterium
GCGGCCCTGGAGGCGTTATTCGGGGATATTGCCAACGCACCGGCCAGCCCGACCACGGCGGATGCCGCGCAGGCCGCGCTCGCGGATCTGTTCAAGAAACCGTGAACGCTCGCGACGCTCGCGCACACGGTTTCAGTATGGGTGATATCGCCAGCGCTGCCCTGCGCACGTCATTTCAAAGAGTCGTCGGCATCGCGGCAAGTCAGCGCGCTCGAGACCGTGACTGAGCGGGACTTGCCCGCGGGAAGTGTGGGAAACTAGCGCACCGAAGACCGGCGCGCCAGGCGTCCTACCTGCGCATTCGAAGAGATAACAAAACGATTATGCACATGAGGAATCTCACGCGATGAACAAGCACAAGACCCAAGCTCTCGCCGCTGGCTTCAACTTTCTCGAAGGCCCGCGCTGGCACCAAGGCAAGCTGTGGTTCTCAGATATGTGGGGTTACAAGGTCTATACCATGACGGAAACCGGTGAGCGCCAGGTCGTGTGCGAGGTGCCGCAGCGTCCGTCTGGCCTCGGCTTCCTGCCCGATGGCACGCCATTGATTGTTTCGATGGCAGACCGCAAGCTCATGAAATTCCAGAACGGCGCGCTCAGCGTGCATGCCGATCTCAGCATGTTTGCGGGCGGTGATGTCAACGACCTGGTAACCGATGCGCAGGGCCGCACCTACGTCGGCAATTTCGGGTACGACCTCTTCAACGGTGCGGAGCCCGCCCTGGCCGACCTGGTGTTGGTCGAAGCCAATGGCGCGATTCGCGTGGTCGCGCGTGAATTGAACTTTCCAAACGGGACGGTCATCAAGGATCACGGTAAGACGCTGGTCGTCGCTGAGTCCTGGGCTGGGCGCCTGTCGGCATTCGAAATCGGCTCCGACGGCAGCTTATCGGACCGGCGCATTTACGCTGATTTCGGTGAGCGCGTGCCCGATGGCATCTGCCTGGATGCAGCGGGGGCCATTTGGGTGTCGTGTTTCAATACTGGCGAATTCATCCGTGTGCTCGAGGGGGGTGAGATCACGGATATCGTCGAGTGTGGTGATAAACGCGCGGTCGCCTGCCAGCTCGGCGGCGAGGATGGCAAGACGCTGTTCTGCCTGACTTACGATGGTCAAATTGAAGACCTGCAAAAGCAAAAGGCGGCCGGCGCCATCGAAACCGCGCGGGTATCGGTTGGTCGCGGCGGTTCACCGTAAACGACACGCCGTGGATTTGCCGCGATGATCAACGCCTTCGAACTCGATTCCGGCCGCCTGCGCCAGGTGCAGGTGGATTCGCGCGAGGATCTGCGCGCTGCGCAACCGGTGTGGGTGGATTTTGACGAAGCCACCAAAATCGAGATCGCGTGGGCCAAAGAAGTGTTTGACATCACGCTGCCCGACGAAGAAAACGAGGACGAGGTTGAGGATATCGAAGCGTCCGCGCGCTTCTTCGTCGAGGAGAATGGTGAAATCCACATCCGGTCCGACTTTTTTCTGCTGGATGAACAGGACAGCGAAGTCGTGCGCGTGTCGTTCGTACTGAAAGATCAGATCCTGTTCAGTATCCACGCCGAGGATCTACCGGTGTTCCGTCTGCTGCGCCTGCGCGCGCGTAGGCAACCAGGCTATGTGGAAAATGGCAAGGACGTGCTGCTCGAACTCTATGACGC
>JAYTEX010000146.1:0-6979 GCA_043734785.1 Pseudomonadota bacterium
AAAATAGTGCATGCGCACGTAGGGGCCCGGATTCCACGCCTCGTCGCGCGTATGTCGGGATGCCGAACGATCGCGCACGCGCACGGCCCGCCGGAAGCAAGTTCGGATCGAATTCGCGAACGCGATCCCAGCCTGAAATCGTCGTTCCGGACCGCTTTCGGGGTCGGGAGTGACTTGATCGTCGCCTGCTCCGGACACACTGGACTCATGCTCAAGACCATCTGTCCTGAATTGGCGTCGAGGGTCCGCGTAATCTATAACGGGATTGAATTGGACCGTTGGCAACTTGCCGGCACCGGCGATCGGATACAGCGAAAACTGGCCGTTGGTCTTACTGGCGATGCCGTCGTTGTAGGATTTGCCGGACGCCTGGTGCCGCTGAAGCGCGTGGATTGTCTTGTAGAAGCTGCAGAATATTCAATTGCGCGACATGGGAACCTTAGCTTCGTCGTGCTTGGCGATGGCGCCCTGCGACCAGCACTTGAACACCGAGCTGCCGCACTCGGAGGCAGATTTCGATTCCTTGGATGGCAAGCAACTGCGGACTGGATGCCATTGTTCGACATGCTGGTTTTACCAAGCGAATCGGAAGGCCTGCCCCTTTGCATCCTGGAAGCCATGGCGTGCGCTATTCCGGTGATAGCGGCATCCGTCGGAGGGATTCCGGAAGCCGTCATCGACGGTGTGACAGGGATCCTGGTACCGCCGGGGGATTCGCAGGCACTCTCGCGTGCGATCGATTCACTTGCGGGAGATTTGGACATGCGCCGCAAGATGGGGCTTGCGGGTAAAGCCAGAGCCGAAGAGTTATTCGACTCTCGCCTAATGACTCGTAGGTTCGAAGACTTGTACGCGAATCTACATCGATCCCCTACGCGGCGTTGTCAGCTTGAAGACCGAAATTAAATGATTCACGGGAAATTCGGCGATGGCAATCTCCGTTCCGACTTCTGGCGAAAATGGCAGGGAAAGGTCGTGCGTTCCCTGAAAATCCGGGGGGGCGCAGGGACGATTCTCCTTGCCATTGCGTTTTGCAAATCGCTTCTGGTCAAGCAATGCATTCGCTGTTTGACGCGAAATCCATGGAACCCTTGGTATCAATTCCTGGACAGGCGTTATGACCGGCGGTTCGGTGTGGACACTGCCGGAATAGATTTTATTCCGGCAGTGCTGTCCCTCTGCGAATCCGCCAACGTCTATTCCCCCACCACGCGGTCCACCTTTGTTCATGTCATGCGACGGCTGGATATAGACCACTCCAGATTCGTCTTCATAGATTTCGGTTGCGGCAAAGGCAAAACCCTCCTGCTTGCCGCGGAATCTCCATTCAAGCGGGTCATCGGCATCGAGATTTCGCCGCGGCTGGCGCGCATCGCAGAGGAAAATATCAAAAGTTATAACGGGAAACGCGCATGCGCCGAAATTGGCGTGGTCTGTACCGACGCAACGGGGTATGTCTCGCCGCGTGAACCCGCCGTCTATTATCTTTACGATCCCTTCAAGCGGGATGTCATGGCGGTCGTCCTGGAGAACATCCAGCGTTCACTCGTCGAATCGCCGAGAGAAATCTACATCGTGTATCTGGAGCCGAGCTGGCAGTCCTTGCTCGATGGCGCCGCGTTTCTGGTACCGGTGAAGCAGACATCCCGCTACTGCATTTACCGGGCTAGAGGCGCTTGATCAAGGGCGAGGTCGGCGAAAAGCCTGGCCGACTAGTGATCGAACAGGCGATCGACCATGTCAACCCAGTTTCCCGTTGCCTCTTCATGCCACCGCGTTCCCAACGCAGCCACGCCCACAAAGCGAATTTCATGCCGTCGAACATACCGTGGAAGATCGGATTCAATGCATTCGCTCATTTCGGCCAGCCAGCCCGGAAGCAGTCGCTGTCGCGCGTACCGGAAAAGGGGCCGTTTCCTATAGTCCTCCAGCGTCGTCAGCACACCGCGGTCTGCCGACCTCACGTATTCCAGCAGGTCCGGCGTTCTCATCGAAAACAACCCGGTCCAGAAGCGCGGCAACGTCATCGGCAATACCCCATAAAGCTTCAGCTTATCGCGATAGGCGCAAATATAGGCAGCCGGATGAGTATCCATTCTCTCGAAAAAGGATAGGTTCACCAATTGCTGGCGCGGTTCGTAGTGCACCGTGTAATCGTACTTGCCGACAAGATCGGGAAGGGCGTGGCCCCACTGCGCTATAAGCCCGCTGCCTTTATTTATTCTTCCCGTGTCATTGTCCCAGAAGTGAAATTTTCCCTTCAGCGCGGGAATGCTGTCCAGGGCTTCGGTGAGCCGGGCATCCAGCTGCGCCGGATTTTCCACGGTGTTGTCGACGGAAAAGACGTCGAAGCACGGATACTTTTCGCTTAACTCTGCAACCTGCCGGAATCCATCGACGTATTGCCGGATCCGTCGTTCACGCTCAGGGATATCCGGACGCGTGGTCACAAAGGCCGTGGACAGCATGAGCGCCGTTTTCATGCCCTACCACCCGGCTTTCATACAGTCGACTATGTATTGTCGGTCCTCTTCGCCGACCCACCAGCCAACAGGGATGCAAACCATTTCAGTTATGAATCTGTCCAAATGCGGCAACGGCCGTTTGTATGCCGCGACCGTGCTGTGCTTGTCGTTGCGCTCATGCACTCGAGAAGTCATGATGCCACGCTCTTTCATGGCCGCCATGAATTTATCGCGAGCATTTACCTTGATTGTATAAAGCCAGGATGCGCTGGCCCGGTCTGATTTCAGATCCAGTTGCGTGACACCGGAAATACCGCTTAACTCGCGGGTATAGAAGGCGGCGTTGTCGCGGTGTCTGGCGATGATACTGTCAACGTGTTTCAACTGTTCCAGTCCGATTGTGGCCGCGACATCGTTCATGTGGAATTTCCATCCCCACTCCGAGACATCCCCTTCGCAACGAAAATCCGCGCGGTCGGCGTCCCGGTCAATCCCGTACCAGCGCAGAAGTTTTCCGCGCGCGCAATCAGCAGCGTCCCGGCTGACAAGCAGGCCGCCGTCTACTGTCGTCAAGTGCTTGATTGCCTGAAAGCTGAACACCCCAAAGTCCGATCGGGTCCCGACGTGTCTTCCCCGGTAAGTGGATCCGAACGCATGCGCGGCGTCCTCTATCACCTTCAAGCGGTGTTTTCCGGCGACGGACCAGATCTCGTCCAAATCCGCGGGATATCCTCCCCAGTGCACGACCATGACGGCTTTTGTTCTTGGGGTGATCAGCTCTTCAATCGTTCCGGGATCGATATTGGCGGTTCTCTCATCGATGTCCGCCCAGACGGGAATCGCCCCCTGGGCGAGAATCGCCCAGTTCGTGGCCGTGCAGGTCAAGGCACTGGTAATCACTTCATTGCCCTGACCGACGCCGGACAGACGCAACGCAAGCTGCAAACCGGACGTAGCCGAATTCACGGTCAGGGCATGGGGCGCTTCCAGGCGTTCGGACAACGCGTTCTCGAATTCCTCCACCCGCGGCCCCTGGCCGATATAGCCGCTCAGCAAGGTTCTCTTCAGCGGCTCCATAACGGACTCCGGCATGAAAACCTTAAATAGTGGAATCTGCTTTTCCGTGCGTGCCATATCGTGAACGCAATAATCGCATCTGTTTTGTGGGATATTCAAGCATGTTCAAGGGCAAGTCAGTCGAAGTGGTGCTGCGCGGCGGACTGGGAAACCAGATGTTCCAATACGCGATCGGCCGATCCTTGTCTATCCGGCTCGGTCTTTCGCTGCTTATCGATTCTTCAAGATTGCGAGTCGATGTTCCGGTGGCGCGAAGCTACGATCTAGGCTGCTTCCGGCTGTCCGGGCATCGAACGCGCAGCCGGCCTTCCTTGGTTTTTCGGGCGGGCGATAAACTGCAGCGGACCATGAACTCTTACTGTAGGGGCTCCCCGTATCTTATCAAAGAGCGTACCCTTCAATTCGAACCGGAGGTGTTGAAGGTCGATGGTCCGTGTCGTCTTGAAGGCTATTGGCAGAGCGAGCGTTACTTTGAGTCGATATCAGACCAGTTGCGCTCGGAGTTCGCAATCCTGCCGGCGCCGGACGCGCGCAGCGCCGAATGCGCAGACCGGATGCAAAGAGTAAATTCGGTCGGATTGCACATTCGGCGGGGTGACTACGTCACGCACGCCGACTGCAGTGCCTTCCACGGCACCTGTCCGGCGGAATATTACGACGCGGCGCTGCGGTTTTTCCAGTCTCGTTTTGGCCCGAAGGTGGAGCTATTCGTGTTCTCCGATGACATGAAATGGACGCGCGAGAATATTCGTTTTCCGGTCGCCACGACATACGTCGATTGGAATGCGGACCGGAACTACGAGGACCTGCGGCTTATGAGTTCCTGCAGCGCGCTGGCGATCGCGAATAGCGCGTTTAGCTGGTGGGCCGGCTGGATCAACCCCGACCCGGAAAAGTTGGTGGTTGCGCCTAAACGCTGGTTCCGGGCGCCCGGCGTATTTTCCGACCTGCCGGAGTCCCCATGGCTGATTGCCCTATGAGCGTTTCTGAGAGCGGGCGGCCGTGCATCGCCGTCGTCTTGCCCGTCTACAACGGCGAAAAATATCTTGGTGCGGCAATTCAGAGCGTCCTGGCTCAAACTTGCGGAGATTTCGAACTCGTAGTGATCGACGATGGGTCTACGGATCGCACAGGCGAAGTCCTGGCAGGTTTTACGGACGCGCGGCTGCGCATCATCCGTCATCCGCGAAATCTCGGTCTGGTGGCTGCGCTGAATACAGGAATCCGCAATTCACGGGGCGGGTTAATCGCGCGGATGGACGCTGATGACATCTGCCACCCGCGGCGGTTCGAGAGGCAAATGGCTTTTCTGGAGGCTCGCCCGCAGATATCAATTTGTGGAACATGGTTCCGAACCTTCGGCGCGCGGAAGGAGCGGGTACGCTCCCCCGTGGACCCGGACCATATTCGCGCGCGCATGTTCTTCGGGTGGGCGATGGGCCACCCGACCCTAATGATACGACGTCGGCTTCTCGAGCAGCATTCCCTCGTTTTCAACGAGGAGTTCAGAAATTGCGAAGACTACGATTTTCTCGCCAAAGCGGCGGAATTGACCCGACTGGCAACAATCCCCGAGTTCCTGCTCGACTATCGACTTCACGATGAGCAGGTGAGCGTTTCGAGCAGGCAGGATATGAAGGCAAAAGCGAATCGCGTCCGCCTGCGCCAGCTGCGCCAGCTGACAGGCAGCGTGACGAACGAGGAAGAAGCGCTTCACCTCGATCTTGCCGACGGCCTTCTTCACTTGTCGAGATTGCCCGCGGCGGAAAACTGGCTCCTTCGGCTCGATCGGGCGAACCGTGAGAAGGGGGCATACCAAGTGCGCTATTTCCGGCGTGGATTGCAGGAATGGTGGCATCGTGCGCACGCGGCGCAAGCTGCATCCGCGGGAGTCAGTACCTTGTCTTCGTACTGGAAATCGCCGTTAAGAAGTATTTTCGGGATCAAGTTCGATAATCACGCAAGGCTGGCGGTCAAGTCCCTCTTGGGGCATTCAGTCACAACATGGCGGAAGTCTTTTCCAAAAATCCCGGGGTGATGGCAATCCGGCTGAATACCCGATCCGAAGGATGGCCCCTGAACAAGATCGGGCTCGCCTCTCTGTTGGTAGTCTTTGGCCTGATCGCCGCCGAATCCGCGCGGCTCGGGGTCGCCGGCCTCATCGTCGAACTCGCGCAGGTGGAAATGGATCGGTGGAACATTTCGATACGGCCCCCACCGATGACCGAGATCGATCGCGTGGCCGGATATTTTTCCGACAGCCTCGGATATATGCCGGACAATCCATGGGCGCTGGAAGGGTTGGGCCGCCTGGACCTTGCGCGGATGCGGGCTTCAAGAGCTCCGGCAGAGGCTCTGGCGTTCGCACGCGATGCCCGCAAGCAGTTTCGTGAGGCGCTTCGGCAGCGACCGACGTCGCCCTTCCTATGGGCAAACCTGGCGCTGTCGAAGCTCTATCTCGATGAGATCGACGCCGAATTCTTCGCGGCGCTACGGTACGCGGACGAACTCGGCCCTTGGGAGCCGTCCACCCAGCAAGTGGTTCTGTTCGCGGGGCTTGCCGCCTGGGAGCGCCTCGAAGCTGAACAGCGCGAGTCTCTTGCCCGCGTAGTGGAGAGGGGATCGCAACGGAATGCCCTCAAAATGTTCGAGATTGTGAAAAATTTCCGGCGTATTGACCTCGTTTGTGGTCTGAGCGGCTATCATGCGATAGCTGGCGCCGAGTGCCGCAAAACTGCTGAATCAGCCGCGGCGCGCATCCCAACCGCGAGAGGCAAGGACTGACTCGATCCCGATGAAAAACTGCCCCACCGTGCGCCGGTTAACTATTGCGTGCCTGCTGTTCATCCAGGCCACGCTTCCGTGCCTCGTGTTCGCCCAGACCGGCCGCGGCAGCGGGGCGTCAGCACCCGCCGGGCTCATCAATTCGGTTTCCGGAAGCGTCTTTGCCCGCGGCCGCTCCGGCGAAGAGGTGCTTTTGAAGGCGGGGGATGTTTTCGGCCCCGACACGACCTTCAGGAGCGGCGCAGACGGGAACGTCGTGCTGCTGTTCGCGGATGGCCAGAATATCACGCTGGGCAAGGACTCGACGCTGCGTGTCGATGAGTATCGATTCGATGCACGGGACCCCAAAGCAAACCAGGCTTCTATCAACCTGGTCAGCGGCGTGATGAATTTTGTTACCGGAGCGATTCACACGAGCAATCCGCAGGGGATGAAGGTGTCGATAGGCGAAGCTTCGATCAGCATCTTGAGCAGGGACGTGACGGCCTTCATCGTGGAAGTTGACCCGAAATCAACCGGGCTCGGTGTGGTGGCGGTTACGGTCGGAGAACTATCGGTGCGAACTCGCACAGGCTCGGCAAGCACCGTTTCATCGGAACAGTTCGTGCGCTGGCGACCGGGCACTGCGCCCTCATCGCCTGCGCCCCTGGCGG
>JAYTEX010000147.1:0-15003 GCA_043734785.1 Pseudomonadota bacterium
CTCAGGTCCAATGGCCCCCGCAGATGCACCGCATTGCCTATGTGATACAGACCCGTACCAGGCTGCCACTGCTCCAGAAACCACAGCCGGGACTGGGCAGAAGAACACGGCAAACAGGTCTCCAGTAAGCACTCTCCAGCAGTCGACATCGACGACGCGGATGGGCCAGGCTGGGGCTCATAGACGGTCTGCAAGCGCGCGCGGAGCGCGTTACGTTGTTCATCAGTCAGTAGGGCCAACCGGGACGCATAATCCGTCATCGCGCATATCCTCTTGTGATCGCCCGCCGCGGACGACTCCTGCCATTGTCATCAGTAGTCCGTGCCACAGAGATTACCCCGCGAGTGGATCGATCTGAATCTGCACGAGTGCGGGTCTGCCGGGGGCAAATGCCCGGGCCAGTGCCGCCGGCAATTCAGCCAGTTCCGCGATATTCTCTGCATGTACACCAAGCTGGCGTGCCATTTCGTCGTAGCGGATGCCAGCCTGGTAGACGAGGACACGCTCGGCGCAGTCCGCCGGAAATGCCTTGTGCTGACGCCGTGCGCCGCATGGGCCATCGTTATTCGCAAGCACGACGACAAACGGCACGCGATGACGCACGGCTGTTTCGAATTCAAAGAAATTCATACTCAGTGCCATATCACCGGTGACGACCACCACCGGCCGCCCCGGACATGCCAGCGCCGCGCCCATCGCGAACGGGAGGCCGATACCCATGCATCCGTTGGTGCCGGGCGTCAAACGCGACAGCGGGGTAAGCGCCGAAATGTGCCGCTGCGCCGCCAGCAAGGTCACGTTGCCATCGAGGATCGTGATTGCGTCACGCGGCAGCGCCACCGCGAGCGCTGCCGCGAGTTGGCTCGGCGTCGGCAGCGTCGCCGACGAGCATCTGGCCGGTTGTTCTGCCACAGCTTGGTGCAAACTGGCCAACCATTGCCACCGCTCGCTGCCGCCTGCGCCAGCTTGCAGGGCGCGCACCTGCGTGAGCAACACCGGCAGAATCGTTGCCGCCGCTCCGAGCATTTCTAAGGCCCTGGGCGGCCCTTCCCGAAATGCCTCGGGCGCGCAGTCGATCTGCATGATCCTCGCATCTCGGCGCAACTCCGCGCCGTAACGGAATGTCCAATTGAGACGGGCCCCGACCACGAGCACGACGTCCGCCTCGGCCAGCACTCGACTCTGTTGCGCTGTGCAGGCGAGCGGGTGATCGTCGGGGAGCAGCCCTCGGCCCATCGGCGATGCCACAAAAGGCGCCCCCAACCTCTCTACCAGTTCGCGCAAGACCAGGTACGCATCGTTCCAGCGCACCCCTTTGCCGAATATC
Organism: Pseudomonadota bacterium; assembly: GCA_043734785.1. Lineage (GTDB taxonomy): Bacteria > Pseudomonadota > Gammaproteobacteria > CAIKBL01. Next base: position 1,328 of record JAYTEX010000147.1, read on the forward strand.
ACGGCGGGTCGCTTCGCGCGCATCAGGAGTTCGGCTGCTTGTTCCACAAGCGCGAGAGTGCAATGCGCCTCGACGACCACTGGCCTGGGATCTTCGGTGCGCACGAATGCCAGCGCGACGGAGGCTTCGAGGCAGTCTTCCGGTAGTTCGACATAAACTGCACCGGGTCTTCCTTCACCGGCCTCGCGGATCGCCGCAGCCAACATTTGTTCAACGAGCTCCGGCCTGGCGACGCGAAAGCACGCTTTGGCCACCCCGGCCAACGCGCGCACCCCGTCGAGCGCCATGAACGCGCCCATGCCCTCGGCCGCCCGTTCCGCAGCGCCGGCCAGCAAGAGCACAGGCCAGCCGTTGTCCTGGGCGACACACACCCCGGTTATCGCATTCGTCACCGCCACACCGCTCGACACGAGCGCCACGCTGATCAGGCGCCCCGCAAGGTAGTTATGCGCGGCCGCCGCCATCACCGCTGCCTGCTGATGGCGAACCCCGATAGTCCGCAGTCCCGCTGCCGCGCAGCAGCCTATCGTCTCGTCGGTCGGCAGGCCCGCCATGGCATAGACGTGGGTAATCCCCTGCGCCTTAAGGCCTTGCGCCACGAGGTCATGTCCCCGAACCCGCCGTGTGCGAAGGCACCGCTCGAATTCCACGCGCTGCAGCGGGCTCAAACGGGCTAGCCGCTCTAGAACAGAGTCAACGCGGCTCGATTCGAAAACGCCGTTATCCACGAGTTCCAACCGCAGGCGCAACCGTCGCGGGTGGCTCGATTTCATCAAGGATGCGTTCTAGCTCGGCGATGACGGATGGCCCGAGGTCTTGGCGGATTCTCGCGGCCAGCTCGGCCACGGTGGGCTGCCGGAACAAGGCCATCGTCGGCAGTTCGACCGGCAGCAGCGCGACGACTCTCGCGGCCACGCGGGTTGCGTTCAGTGAGTCACCGCCGAGAGCGAAAAAATTGTCGTGGATCCCGATCCTCGCGACTTCCAATACTTCGGCCCATGCCTGCGCGAGTATCCCTTCGATCAAATCGCGCGGCGCGACGAAGGCTTGCTGACGGTTTTCACGCAGACGCTCGGCGAGCCCTATGCGCTGGATCTTGCCCGTCGGACCCTGCGGGATCTCGCTCAAGATCAAGACTTCACTTGGCACTTTGAAGTCAGCAAGCCGGCCGAATAGAAACTCGCGCAAATGCGCAGGAAGAAGCGCGCTACCTGCGGTGAGCACGACCGCCGCGGCAACATCCTCGCCAAGGCTGGGGTGGGGAATGGCAAACGCCACTGCCTGCGCGACCTCTGGATGCGCGAGCAGTGCCTCGTCGATCTCGCGCGGCGCAATTTTTTCGCCGCCGCGGTTGATGATTTCTTTGAGGCGTCCCGTAATGTAGAGGTAGCCTGCGGTGTCGAAGTAACCTTCGTCGCCCGTCCTAAACCAGCCATTCGTGAAAGCCGTGCGATTCGCTTCGGGATTGGCCTGGTAGGCACGCATCACGTTGTCGCCGCGGATCGCAATTTCACCGCGAGTGCCGCACAGTACGGGCAGACCCCGTGCCTCGATGATGGTGATTTCGGGGCCGGCGGATAGACCCACCGATCCGGCCTTGCGCTCGCCCGGCGACAGTGGATTACTGGCCATTTGATGTGCCGCTTCCGTCATGCCGTAGGATTCAATGACGGGGCATTTGAAGCACTCTTCAAGTCGCCTGAGGATGGCAGGCGCCAGCGCGGCGGACGACGACCGGACGAAGCGCAGCGGCTGGCGCAATCGCCTTCCGAGGTCCGACTCGGCAGCCGCAATAATCGCCTGGTGCATGGTTGGCACGGCCGAGTACCAGGTCACGCCGTAGCGTTCGAGCCAGTCGAAGAACATCGGCAACTGCAACGCGGCCGCGCACACCACGCTGCCGCCGCTGGCGAGCGGCGCGAGCAATCCGGCCAGCAACCCATGGATATGGAACAGCGGCATTACGTTCAGCGCGCGATCCACCGGCGTCAGCCGTAAAGTCATCGCGATATTCGCCATCGACGCCATCAGATTCGCGTGACTCAACGGCACCTGTTTGGGCCGCGCGGTCGTGCCAGACGTGTGTAACACGAGCGCGATGTCGTCGTCGCATGCGGAGGCCGCGATCATGCTTGGGCTCGCGTCGGTGCTTGCCCAGAGTTCAGGGCCCACTTCTACTATCGGAACCCCGCGCGCGGTTGCGATTTCGCGCGCCAGTTGCGGGCTCTGCGAGGTAACAAGCAACGCGCGCGGCTCCAAATCATCCATGAAATATTCGAACTCGGCCTGTTGATAGAGGGGATTCAAGGGCGCACACGCAGCGCAGCGCATGACCCCGAGCACTGCAACCGCCATGTCGATACCGTTCGGCGCGACGACCGCGACGCGATCCCCGGCCGCGATTTTCAGCGTTGCCAGACGGTGCGCAATTCGATCGGTACAAACGGCAAGTTCGGCGTATGAAAGCGAAGTCCCATCGATCGCCAACAAGGCCGGGTGGGCGCTGAATTCGCGCGCGTGCCTGTCGAGTAGTCGGTCGACACGCATGACAGATGAATTGGCGGCACCGGTCGGCATCAGGTTCCTTTGCGATTGAATCGTCGAGACCTATTATCGGTAGCAACCGCTGTTGGCAATAGGGCTTCCTCGTCGAAGCGACCTACCCCGGGTTGTCCGCTATCTGCGCAATAGACGTCGCAGGATTTTAGGCCGGCGATCCGGTATCTCCGGTTAACAATTGAAAATCTGGGCAAGGGTCTGGAGTAGAAGTCGTGATCCTGAACGGTTTCTCAACCGCGGTCCCGTGTCCTTATCCTCAGAGCACCTGGAACGGGATCGAGGATTAATCGGCGATCGCTCGCCTTATGCCATGCGCCGGCGCGGCCGATCAGCGGTGGAGGGGACAGCCCACTGCTTAACGTAATGGTGTGGTGCCGCCCGGATTGCAACCATCATTGATAGTCCTGCCGGTCGTCCCAAGCGCAACGAAATAGTTCAGAATAGTAAAAAAAATAACACAATAATCGCGCCCTCTTGAATGCACTAGAAACAGGCACCCGTGCTCAAAAATATAACTAACATCAGCCCCTGGCGCTTCTGCATGGCCCCGATGATGCAGTACACCGACCGCCATTTCAGATATCTGGCGCGGCGGTTATCGCGCCATACCAGGCTGTACACGGAAATGGTGGTCGCCACGGCCATGCTGCGTGGCGAGGCGTCGCGCTTTCTGGCGTATGACCCCTCCGAGAGCCCGGTCGCGTTACAACTCGGCGGTAGTGTGCCGGCGGAACTCGCGGCGGCCGCGCGCCTCGGCGAGGACGCCGGCTTCTGTGAAATCAATCTTAATGTGGGGTGTCCTAGCGATCGCGTGCAGTCTGGCCGCTTCGGCGCCTGCCTGATCGCAGAGCCGGCATTGGTGGCGGACTGCGTGGCAGCGATGCTGGCCGTGGTGCGCGTGCCGGTGACTGTCAAAACGCGCTTAGGGGTAGATGACTGTGACAGTTACGAGCATTTAGCGCGACTCGTCGGTGTGCTGCAGGAGGCCGGATGCCGCACGATCATCCTGCACGCCCGCAAGGCGCTGCTTAATTTTTCACCGCGCGCGAACCGCGAAATTCCACCGCTCGATTACGCGCGGGTGTATGCCATCAAACAGCAGTTCCCGTCACTTACGGTGGTGATCAATGGCGGCATTGGGACGTTGGAAGCCGCGCGTGCGCATCTTTCGCAGGTTGATGGGGTGATGCTCGGGCGCGCCGCGTACGCACAACTGACGTTGCTGCAAACCGTGGATCAAGAGTTGTTTGGCGAGGCTTCCGCGGCGCCAGACGAGATGACGCTGCTCTGCGGTTTGCGCGAATACCTTGAACGAGAAGTCGCGCGCGGCACGGCGCTACGTCACATGACCAAACACTGGCTGGGACTGCGGCAAGGCCAGTCTGGCGCACGCGAATGGCGACGGCAGATCGGGCGCCATACGATGCGCCCGGATCTCTCAGTGTCGCAGGCAATCGACGAAGCCATCGCCATGCTGGATGTGGCCGCGCGCGAACGCGCGGCCTGAAGCACATAAACTTAAGGCGCGGGCTTGCGGAATTTTAGGGTCATGCGATCGGACTCACCAATCGCGAGATATTTTTCACGATCCTTATCCCCTAACGTTAGCGAAGGTGGCAGCGTCCAGACGCCGTCCGGATAGTCCTTGGTATCCTTGGCATTCGCGTTGATTTCCGATTTCCCATCGAGCTTGAAGCCGAGCGACTCAAGGTACTTAATCAGATAGGCCTCTGGCACGTAACCACTCGCCGCCTTGGCGAGTGGATCCCAATCATTCAGCCCGCGATGCTGCTCGATGCCGAGGATCCCGCCTGGTTTCAGGACTGCAAAAATCGCCTTGTAGACTGCATCGAGCTGGCCGCCTCGAATCCAGTTGTGGGTGCTGCGGAAGGTCACCACCATGTCTGCCGAGCCCGGTGCGCCCAGGTCAATGTTGTCCTTACTCATCGTGCGACGTTCGACCCGATCATAAACCTCGGGCGCGGCATCTAACTTCGCATTCAATTTCTTGAAATGTTCACGCAGATAATCGGTAGGGCTGTCCGCCGGTGGCGTCACCGTGACCAGGGTGCCGGAGTCTCGCAACGTCGGCGCCAGGACCTCTGTGTACCAACCTTCACCCCCGGGTAACATTTCCACCACGCGCATCTGCGGTTCCAGGCCGAAGAACAGCAAGGTTTCCTTGGGGTGACGGTACTGATCGCGAGCCTGGTTGGCAGCGCTGCGATGGCCGCCGGCAAGCGCCGCGTCCAGCGCCGTTGCGGCATCAGTTGCAAAACACTGGCCTGCACCTCCAAGCCCGACCATGAAAGCCACCATACGCAACATTCGCTTAGTCTTTTGCGTTGTCATATCGAATCTCTATCCTCAATCTTGATGATAAATTTCAGCGCCGGTCGCGACAAATTCGCGCGCCTTCTCGGCCATGCCAGCACTGAGTGCAGTGTCCATATCGCCAATCTGATGCGTTTCCGCATAATCGCGGACATCCTGCGAGATCTTCATCGAGCAGAAATGCGGGCCGCACATCGAGCAGAAGTGGGCCAACTTGTGGCCTTCCTTCGGTAAGGTTTCATCATGAAACGCCAGCGCGCGTTGCGGATCGAGACTCAAGTTGAATTGATCTTCCCAGCGGAATTCGAAGCGTGCCTTGGATAATGCGTTGTCGCGTACCTGCGCCCCGGGATGTCCCTTGGCGAGATCTGCCGCATGCGCCGCGATCTTGTAGGCAATAATGCCTTCACGCACATCGTCCTTGTTCGGCAGTCCGAGATGCTCTTTCGGGGTGACATAGCACAGCATGGCCGTGCCGTACCAGCCGATCATCGCCGCGCCAATCGCGGAGGAAATGTGATCGTACCCGGGGGAAATATCGGTGGTCAGCGGCCCCAAGGTGTAGAACGGCGCCTCACCGCAAACGGCCAGCTGTTTTTCCATGTTTTCTTTGATCAACTGCATCGGGACATGGCCCGGGCCTTCGATCATGACCTGCACGTCGTGCTGCCAGGCAATCTTGGTTAACTCGCCCAAGGTCTCCAGCTCCGCGAACTGCGCGGCATCGTTCGCATCCGCAATCGAGCCCGGCCGTAGACCATCGCCGAGTGAGAAAGCGACATCATAGGCGCGCATGATGGCGCAGATTTCTTCGAAATGGGTATACAGGAAATTCTCGCGATGATGCGACAGACACCATTTCGCCAGGATGGAACCTCCACGGGATACGATGCCAGTCAAGCGGCGCGCGGTCAGTGGAATATATTGCAGGCGAACGCCGGCATGGATGGTGAAGTAATCGACCCCCTGCTCCGCCTGTTCAATCGAGGTATCGCGGAAGATCTCCCAGGTGAGTTCTTCGGCCTTGCCATCGACCTTTTCGAGCGCCTGATAAATAGGCACTGTGCCGATAGGCACCGGCGAATTGCGAATGATCCATTCGCGCGTTTCATGGATAAAGCGACCGGTGGAAAGATCCATGACCGTATCCGCGCCCCAGCGGGTGGCCCATGCCATCTTCTCGATCTCCTCTTCGATCGAGGAACTGACTGCGGAATTGCCGATATTGGCATTGATCTTCACCAGGAAATTGCGGCCGATGATCATCGGCTCTGATTCTGGATGGTTGATGTTGTTCGGAATGATGGCACGCCCGACGGCAACTTCGTCACGCACGAACTCCGGCGTGATGCGTGATGGAATGCGCGCTCCGAAAGATTCGCCCGGATGGCTGATTCCCAGTTTGGGATGCTGGCTCAATAACTCGTCCAGCCGCTGGCTCTCGCGGATCGCGATGAACTCCATTTCCGGGGTCACGATGCCACGGCGTGCGTAGTGCATCTGCGTCACGTTGAGCCCGGCGCGCGCGATGCGCACCGGGCGCTGATGGGCGAATCGCAGATGGGCTGTTTTCGGATCGTTCGCGTGTTTCAAGGTGGCGCGCGAAGTGGGGGTGGCCAGTGCCTCGCTATCGCCCCGTTCCTCAATCCATGGCGCGCGCAGTGGCGCCAAGCCCGCACGCACGTCGATGTGGCAACTGGGGTCGGTGTAGGGCCCTGAGGTATCGTAAATGGCTAACGGCGGGTTCTGTTCAATACCCACACGGCCACGGGTCGCCTGCTGCGTGACTTCACGCATCGGTACTCGGAGGTCGGGCCGACTGCCCTGCACATATATCTTGGACGACTGCGGCAAGGGCGTGGTTATCTGGGCATCTAGCTGCGCCGACTGGTGGAGAATTTTTTCTGGCACGGCATTCATTGCGTCACCTCGTGTGGGAGTAAGGGCTTCGAACTGCCGACTGGTCAGCCAGATGAATTTAAGAACACCTTTTCTCCAAGGCGGTCGCTTCCCTACGCCGGCATGACCCGGGTCAGGTTCGAAGGGTGTCTCTCAGCTCGCATGACCTTACTTGTACGTAGGTCGCGGAGCACCCCCAGCTGCTGTCGTCGCATCGACTATAGCGTATATAATCCACTACATTCAAAGCCTTTGGTTCGCGCACATTCCCGCGCGCATTGACTCGAGGGTTTTTCGCCACGCGCCAGCAGACGTTCCAAGGGTGACCGCAATGGATCTTGATCAGGCACGCTTCAATATGGTCGAGCAACAAGTCCGACCATGGGAGGTATTGGACCAGACGGTGCTCGACGCCATGATGACAATCCCGCGCGAACGATTCGTGCCCGATGCCTACAAACTCCTCCCGTTTTCGGATACACGGATCCCGCTCGGACACGGCCAGGCAATGTTCGCCCCCAAATGGGAGGGCCGGCTGCTGCAAGCCCTGGCGCCCAACAAACATGAGCGCGCGCTTGAAATCGGCACTGGCAGCGGCTATCAGGCGGCGCTGCTGGGGCACCTGTGTGCGGCCGTAACGAGTATCGATCTGCAAGCAGAGTTCGTGACCGCAGCCACCCGCCGGCTCCGCCTGGTCGGCATCAGCAATGTGATCTGCGAAACCGGCGACGGGCTCGATGGCTGGGCCGCTGGCGGGACTTATGACCTAATCGCGGTCACTGCGTCGTCCCCGCAACGCCGAGCGCGCATTGAGCAGCAACTCGCGCCAGGGGGTCGGCTATTTATAGTCATTGGGATGGCGCCCGTGATGGACGCAATGCTGATCACGCGCAACGCGGACGATTCATTCACTGCCGAATCCTTATTTGAGCTCGAAATTGAACCCCTGATCGGTGCGGAATTGAAACCGCGCTTCGTGTTTTGATGCAATGGTGGAAATATCGCCCCAGGAATTGCACCAGCGACGACCTATCGAGCCCTTTCTCATCATCGATGTGCGCGAACCCTGGGAATATGCACTCTGCCATATTGATGGGTCACAGTTGATTCCCTTGGAGACTCTCCCGAATCGTCAGCAAGAATTCGCCCGCGATACGCGCACGGTAATGGTGTGCCACCATGGAATGCGGAGCCGCTATGCGGCCGAGTATCTACAAAGTTGCGGGTTTCTGCAGGTGCTTAACTTGACCGGCGGCATTCACCGCTGGGCGGCCGATATCGATGTTTCAATGCCCCAGTACTAGCCCTAGCCTCGCGACAAACTTCAGGAGCGCAAGCTTTTGTTCATGAAAAAGCTGCCGAACGGTCCGCGCCGCAATCCAGTTTACGCCGTGCTCGGCATCTCGCTCGTATGGCTTTCGAGCGGCGGCGCATTCGGTGCGAGTCTGACCGATGCGTTGACGCTCGCCGAACAATCGGATCCCACGTATCGGGAAGCGCAGGCCACGGCGCTTGCGGTGGCCGAAGGGATCCCGCAAGCACGCGCCGTACTGTGGCTCCCGGATCTCAGCTTTACCGCCGGCGGTAGCCATAACGATCAGGAGATCACCACCGACTTTGCGTTTGGCAACGGCGGCGGCGTTGCTTTCCAGAACTACGACTACCGATTGCACCTCACGCAGCCGGTATACCATCGCGATCGACATGTCCGTCTGCAACAAGCGAACAAGCGCCTGCGCCAGGCGCAGGCCGAACTTGATGTCGCGCACCAGGCGGTGATCTTGCGGGTGGCCGAACGTTACTTTGAAGTGCTGGCCGCGCAGGACAATGTCGCGTTCGCACGCGCCGAGAAGGATTCATTGGCCGGGCAAATGGAGCAAGCGAGGCAGCGTTTCGACGTGGGGCTGATCGCCATCACCGATGTGCAGGAAGCCCAGGCCGGTTTCGATCGCGCGCTTGCACAGGAAATCGGCGCGGCGAACGCGCTCGAAAACGCACACGAATCTCTGCGCGAAGTCACGGGCGCCTACCAGGAGGCGCTGATGCCGCTCGGCACGGAGTTCCAGCTCGAACGCCCCGATCCGGATAGCATCGAGAACTGGACCGAAACCGCGCTGGCGCAGAACTTGGAAATTCTCGCGGCCCAGGTCGCGACGGAAATCGCCATGGACGAAATTCGTGCGCAGTATGCCGGCCATTATCCCACCCTCGATATTTCCGGCAGTCAGGGGGTCACGTCGCAGGGCGGTCGCTTCGGACAGACCCAGATCGATGGCGGTGATATCGGGATGCGAGTCAACATTCCCCTGTACTCTGGCGGTAGCGTGGTATCCCAAACCCGCCAGGCCACCCATCAACATGCGGCGGCGGTAGAACGCCTGGAGAAGGTGCGCCGCGCGGTCTACCGCGAGACGCGGCAGGCCTTTCTAGGGATCCTATCGCGGATAGGCTCAGTCAACGCCTTGAAGCAGGCAGTGCTGTCGTCCAGAACCGCAGTGGACTCTACCCGTGCCGGCTTCGAAGTCGGTACTCGCACCACGGTCGATGTCGTCACGGCCGAACGCGGTCTTTCCGAAGCGCGACGGGATTTGGCGCGCGCGCGCTACGATTATGTACTCGACCGCTTGCGCTTAAAGAGGGCGGCCGGCACGCTCGCGCCCACCGATTTGGTCGCGGCGAATCAGTGGTTAGAGGCACCCAGCGCAAGCGACCAGAAATCTCAGAAATAAATTGGAAGGTCGGTGTTCTGCCTGGCACGACAGCGACGCTCAATAACGCTTGAGGAAATCACATGAATAAAATTGCGGCCAACCATCAATGCCGGATGGACAGCAGCCAACTGGCAGTGATCGATATCCAGCAACGCCTCGGCGACGCAATGCCCAACAAGGTGCTGAATAGGGTGTTGCAGAACACGGTACTGCTGACGCGCGCCGCCAGCGCGATGGGGATCCCTGTACTACTGACCGAACAATATCCAGAGGGGCTGGGCCCCACCCATCCGGTGGTGGCGTCAATGCTGCCGGAGGGCATCCCCATCCTGCGCAAAACCTGTTTCAGCGGCATGGGATCGCGCGAATTCTCCACGGCGGTGCAGCGCGACGACGCGCGGCGCCAGATTGTGCTGGTGGGGATGGAGGCGCATATCTGTGTGCTACAAACGGCGCTTGATCTGGCTGCGCTAGATTTCGAGGTCTTTGTCGTAGAGGACGCCATCTGCTCACGGCGACTGGAAAACTACCAAAACGCGCTTGATCGAATGCGGAATTTCGGCATCAGCATCGTGAGCGCGGAGTCAGTCGTATTCGAATGGTTGGGTGACTCGAAGCATCCTCAGTTCAAAGCGATTCAGGCTTTGCTGCGCTAAACGGATCAGCAGCCCGCGCGCGCCGCGATCGCGCCGACACTGCTGGCGTAAGCCCGTTGGAGGACTAGCGCATCGGCGCTCGCGCGGTGTCTGGTCAACCCCATCTCAGCCCGCGCGCGATCCTTCTGCTCGGCCCAGACGTCGCGTTGGGCTTCATTGAGCAGGGCGCTAAGCGTTTCAAGCTTGTAGCGAGCAGGTACACCTACCCTTTCGTGCAGGAGCGCCAGCCAACTGCTGTCCACGCCCCACGCATCCGTATAGACCACTCTATCCGCGAGCAAATCGTTGAGCGTGCGCACTACCAGCTGTGGCGGGTGGCCATGGGACACGAGCACGGTGCGTGAAATTTGATGAAGCGATTCAGCCTCTGCGGTCCAGTGTGTCCAATCGTCAAACGGCCGAATGAGAAAGCAGGCGGTCTGGCCCGACGCCAGCGCCACCCCGACTTCAATCGGATAGCTACCGCGACCAAAACCGGAAGCTTCTACGTCGATAATGTCAGGCGGATTTTGCAAGCAATGCCGTAACGGTTTTGTGCGCGCAGGATATCATCGGCGGTCGAAATTTAAATGCCCGTCATTACGTATGGCACGACGATTACACGCCTCGCGCATTCAGCAGCGCCAGCACGCGCTGCGTCGCGCCACGGTTAGACTCGATAATCTCGCGACCACGCCGTCCCGCTTGATCACGAGCATCACTATCACCCAGCCAAGCCGCGATGATTTCCGCGATCGCCTGCTCGTTATCAGCAATCTTTAATGCCCCACCCATGACCAATTTATCGGTGATCTCCATGAAGTTGAACACGTGTGGCCCGACCACCACCGGCACGCCAACGGCTGCGGGCTCCAGCACATTCTGGCCGCCAAGAGGCACCAGGCTGCCGCCCACGAAAGCGACATCGGAGGCTGCGTAAAACCGCATCATCTCGCCCATCGTATCCAGCACTAGGACATCGACATCCGGCGCGCAAACCTGACCTGCGCTGCGCAAGCGCGTGTGCAGACCGCAATGGCGGCAGAGTTCGCCGACCTCGGCAAAGCGCTCTGGATGTCTCGGCGCGAGGATCATCAGCAGCGACGGAATTCGCCGTTTGAGGATGGCGTAAACATCGAGGATCCGGGCTTCCTCGCCGATGCGGGTACTTCCTGCCATAAAAAGGGGACGACTGAGTCCTAGATCTCGGCGCAGGGCCGCCGCTTCTTCAAAGAGGCTGGCGGGCACATGGACATCGAACTTAAGACTTCCAGTCACCGTCACCGCGGCCGGATCCGCACCGAGCATCCCTAATCGATGCGCATCCGCGGCAGACTGCATGGCCGCATGCGTCAGGGACGCGAGCATGCGTCGCGTAAGCGGCTGCAGCCATCGGTAGCGGCGCGCCGATGAAGCCGATAAACGACCATTGATCAGGAAAACCGACACGTTCCTCTGGCGACAACATTCAATCACGTTCGGCCAGAGTTCGGTCTCCATCAAGAGCAGCGCGCACGGCCTGTGATGGGCGAGGAAACGCCTTATGATGAACCCAACATCGTAGGGAAAATACACGTGAAACACGCTCTGTCCGAACTGTCGGTCAACTGCATCACGCCCAGTCGGCGTCGTGGTGGTGAACAGGATGGGCTGCGCGTGCGATTGGTCGCGTAAGGCTTTAACCAGTGGCACCGCTGCAGCCACCTCGCCGACTGAAACCGCGTGAATCCAGATTGGCGGTATGCCGGTCTGGGTCCGCGAGTATCGGCCTATTCGCTCCTGCCACCGTCGGCGATAATCGGGATTGCCACGCCCGAGCCACCAAAGTCTCAGCAGGATCATCGGTAGCAGACTCAGGTAAATCGCGCTGTATAGGTGCCTCACCCGTTCAGCCGTTGGAGCGTTTGGTGAACCCCAGATTCCACCGAGCGAAAAATCCCTGTATAGCCCGCCAGTCGCGTCGCCTCGAGATCCGCGCAGGTATGACTCTGGTAGGCGGCCAACAGATCTGGCGGAAACGGGATGTACTCGATAGTGCCCCGACCATGCCAAGCGATAATTGCCCGGGCGACTTCATTAAACGTCGCTGCCACACCCGATCCGCAGTTCAAGATCCCCTTGCAGGCACGCGATTCGCCGCACCATAAGGTCATGTCGACGACGTCCTCCACATGGACGAAATCTCGCCGCTGCTCGCCTGCGCCAACGCCATGCGACCCCTCAAACAGGCGAACTGTAGCGGATTCGCATAATTGCTGATTGAAATGGTAAACGACACTCGCCATCCGTCCTTTATGCTGCTCACCGGGCCCGTAGACATTGAAATAGCGCAGCCCGGTGACCGGGATCTGAAGCGACGGCAAACGCTGCCGCACGTGTTGGTCGAAAAGCAGTTTGGAGTAACCATAGACATTGAGCGGATGCTCATGCGCTTCGCGCTCCGCGCTGATCCGGTTCGGACCGTAAACGGCGGCACTTGAGGCGTACACCAGGGGGATCCCGTGCGCCTCGCAGCCATTCAACATGGCTTTCGAGTACGCGTAATTCGCTTCCATCATATAGCGCCCATTCCATTCGGTCGTATCCGAACAAGCGCCAAGGTGATAGATAATTTCCAACGATTTAACCCAGGGTGCAGCGCTGTACAGCGCCGCTTTGAATTCCTGATGATCGAGATAATCAGCGAGTTGAGCGCTCGCGAGATTGCGAAACTTGTGACCATCGGTGAAATCATCTACCACGAGGATATCGCGCCGTCCGCGGTCGTTGAGCGCCCGGACTAGATTACTCCCGATAAAACCGGCGCCGCCAGTGACCACAATCATGCGTTCGCCTCTGGCAATGAGGCGGTCATCTCGATGACACGGGTGCTCGAAAATCCCGCGTGATAGGGCAATGTGAGCACTCTTCCGCCAGCCCGCAATACCTCCTCCGCCCCTGCAATATCCGCGATCCGATAATCCCCGCCCTTGACCAGCACGTCGGGCAGTATTTGCGCGATGAGGTCCTGCGGAGTATCGGTATTGAACGAGACCACCCAATCGACCGCCCGCAGCCGGTGCAATATTTCGCTCCGATCGGCCAGCCGATTAATAGGCCGGGGCGCGCCTTTCAACCGGCGCACCGAAGCATCGGAATTCACCGCCACGATCAGCCGGTCACCTAGTGCCGCCGCCGCCTCGAGGTAGCGGACATGTCCAACGTGCAGTAGGTCGAAACACCCATTGGTCATGACAATTCGAAGCCCTCGTTGACGCGCGGCCGCGACCTCTGACATTAACGCGTCGGGTTCCATCATCGCGACCGAGCGGGCAGCCTGAACAGTCATGGACTCCGCCAGTTCGGCTGCGGTGACTACCGCAGTCCCCAATTTACCCACCGCGATACCTGCCGCACAGTTGGCCAATTCGACCGCACGCTCCAGCGCGACGCCACCTGCGAGCGCCCACGCCAGCGCCGCACACACGGTGTCGCCAGCACCGGTGACATCGAACACACCGCGTGCCCGGGCCGCGAGCTGGGTGACCTGCCCTGCCCC
>JAYTEX010000148.1:0-9480 GCA_043734785.1 Pseudomonadota bacterium
AATTTCAACCCTTCGCAGTGGACCGACTTCGGATGGGATGATCCACGGCACGGGCCGCAGATCAAGGGCGAGGTGGCGGTGATCCGCGACGACGGTACCTCGGGTAGCCTCGCAGCGGGGCTGTGGCGCACGGGGCACGAGATCGCCGGTTGCGAGTCGGACGGTTCCTGCTGGGTGAAATACTCCGCACCGCTGGGCGACGAGACGATGGTCATCCTCGAAGGCTCGGTACGCATCACGGAGACCGCGAGCGGGAAACAGCACAACGTCGCGGCCGGCTCGATCCTGAGCCACCCTAAGCACATGGATCTCTACTGGGAGATCAGCCGCCCGTTCCTGAAGAAGTTCTGGGTGATCTGGGACTGCCCGACCCCGGGCACGCGCGAGGACCATCTGTACGTTGCGAGCATTCACGACAATCCGCCTCACTGGAACCCGTGCACGTGGGACCACCCGACACGCGGGCCGCAGGTGTGCGGCGAGTTCCACGTGATTCGTGGCACTGGGTCGACCGGCAGCCTCCAGTGCGGGCTGTGGCGCACCGGTGTGGGTCTCGCGGGCTGCGCGCCGGATGGATCGGCGAGCGTGAGCCACGCGTCGCCGCGCGGTGACGAGACGATGCTGCTGCTCGAAGGTCAGGCGCAGCTCGTCAACGATGAAACCGGCGAGATCTACCATCTCGAGGGTGGCGACGTGATCGGGCTGCCCGCCGGCCTGCCCGTCACGTGGACCTCGCGGGGGCCGTACCTGAAGCTCTTCCGGGTCACGACCCGCGCCGCGTGAGCGCGAGATTGCGGTGTGCCGGCCTCGGACGCCGGCTATTCGCGGGTCACGATCAGCGAGGAGTGCTGCCCGCCGAAGCCGAACGCGTTGACCTGCAGCACATCGATAGGCCCTTCCGCAGGCGCCTTGATCACCACGTGTAGCCGATCCACTTCTGGCATTAGGTCGCGTTCGTCGTAGGTGCCGGCGGTCGGCATCAATGCGTTCTGCTGCATGCTGAACAGTCCTGCGAGCAGCCCGAGCGCGCCGGCCGGGCCGTGCTGTGCGGCGCCACATTATAGTAGGCGCGAGGAATACCCATGAATGCGATCATCTTTGAGTTCGCCTCTTCCGACAACGTCGCCGCGGATGGCTGAGGCAATTCGATCATGACTGCCTGGGAGCCGTTGCGGCACCGCAGTTTCCGCGCGCTGTGGCTCACCTCGTTCACGGCGCTGACGGCGTCGTGGATCTGCGACAGCACCGCAGCCTGGCTGATGACTTCACTCTCTTCGTCGCCGCTCATGGTGGCGTTGGTGTCGAGCGCGATCACGCTGCCGCTCCTGCTGCTGGCGCTGCCCGCGGGCGCAGTGGCCGACCTGTTCGACCGGCGCATGGTGCTGATGGTGACGCAGGTGTGGGTAACGCTGGTGTCGCTCGCGCTGTTCGCGGCTTTGCTGGGCGGCAGAATGACCGCGGGGCTGCTGCTCGCGCTGACCTTTGCCCATGGCATCGGCAGCGCGATCCGACTACCGCTGATCGCGGCCATGACGCCGGGCCTAGTGCCGCGCGCGGACCTACCGAATGCGCTGGCGCTGCATGGCGTGTCGTTCAATGGAGCCCGCGTGGTGGGGCCGGTGCTCGCGGGGCTGTTACTGGCGTGGATCGGTGGCCCGTGGGTGTTTCTGGTCAGCGCGCTGATCTCGGTGGGGGTGACTGTGGCTTTCGCGCGTGGCGGGACCCAGCAGCGCGCGAGTTCGCTGCCGAACGAGCGATTCGTGGCAGCGATGCGCCTTGGTCTGCAGTTCTCGCGGCAAACGCCGGCCATGGTCGCCGCCCTGGCGCACATCTGCGGCTACACATTCTTCGGCGTGGTGATGCAGGCGTTGCTGCCGCTGGTCGCCCGCGACCGGCTCGGTGGCGATGCGGGCACCTACACGCTGCTGCTCTCGGCGCTGGGCCTTGGTGCGATCGCCAGTGTGGTGGCGCTGCCCGCCCTGAGGCGCCGCCTGAACCGCGACCAGTTGCTCGTCGCCTTCACGATCGCCCAGGCGATCGGTACCGCTGTGCTCTCGCAGGCGACCAGCCCGTGGATCGCGGCACCGGCGGTGTTTGCCGGCGGCGCAGCGTGGACCGCGACCTTTAATGTGCTCAACGTGACCGCGCAGATGGCGCTTCCAGACTGGGTGCGGGCGCGCGGCACCGCCGTGTTCATCGCCAGCGGCATGATCGGCGCCACCGCCGGCGGTATCGTCTGGGGGCAGATCGCGGCTCTGGCCTCGATCGAGCGCGCGATGGAGGTCGCCGCGTTCGCCTCGCTGATCGCGTTCATGCTGCTGCGGCGCCGCTATCGCTTCGGCAGCCTCGCCCAGACTGACCTCACGCCGGTGCAGCTGACGGCGGAATTCGCCGCGGGCGCAACCATCGAAGACGACCAGGGGCCGGTGATGGTCACCATCGAATTCCAGATCGACCCGGCGCGTGTCGAGGCGTTCTCCACGGTAATGGCCGACAGCCGGAGCTGGCGGCTGCGCCACGGCGCGCTCCACTGGGGCCTTTACCGAGACGTTGCCAATCCGGGCCGTTACGTCGAGCATTTTCTGGTGGATTCCTGGCTCGACCGGCTGCGCCAGATCGAGCGCCTGACCGCTGAAGACATGGCGCTGCGCAACCGTAAGAACGAATTCCACCTCGGCGCCGAGCCGCCCGTGATGCGTCACCTGCTGATGGAACCAACGGAGCGGCGCTAAACTTACGATATCGGGATCGGCTGCACTGATTGGAATGCCCTTGCGGCGCACACCGTATCCCGATATCGAACCCGCACGGGTTGTCAGTTTTTTTATTCACGCGGGTTGTAAGCTGGTTTTGCGGCTGGCTACAGTCGCTCAGCAGCTGCCGAAACTGATCGGGCAGTTCATGCTCGAGAAGAACAGTGTCGATGACGTTGGCCTGATCGATGACCGCGTCCGCAAGGCCGCGCTCCACGTGACCAATGAACTCGGTCGGCATACCAACGGCGCGCTCTCGTTTGATGCCCCGGCCCCGGAGTTCGATTTTGAAATCGGTCCGAAAAATTATCTCGTCAGCGACGCCTGGGCGCGAGCAGTTCCCATAGGGCCATGAGCGCGAGCATCCCGATGAAGACGCCTATTCTGATGACGGGTTTGTGCGCAAAGACGTTCAACGGGATACGCTCCATTGGCTAGTCTTTGATGGACAGCCATACTATTCAATGCAGCTATTGATTATAAGGACCTCGATGTCAAGCAGTGGATTCAAGAAGCAGTTATTCGAACAGTTTGCCCGCGTCGGCAAGGCGGTGAGCAGCGCGCACCGTCTTGAAATCCTGGAGTTGCTGGCACAAAGCGAACGAACGGTAGAGGCGTTGGCACAGCTGACAAACCTGCCGATCGCGAACGTTTCTCAGCATTTGCAGTATCTGCGCAGAGCTTCTCTGGTCAGCACGCGAAAGGTCGGACTTTACGTACACTACAGTCTGGCGACGCCGTTAGTGATCGAACTGCTTTTGAGCGTTCAAAAAATCGCCGAACTTCAACTGAGTGAAGTGGACGAATTAGTCCGCACATACCTTTTGAGCAAAGACGAATTGGAACCAGTATCGCGCGCGAGTCTTCTGGAGCGTGTCCGTGATGGGCTGGTCACAGTTTTGGACGTAAGGCCCCCTGAAGAGTACGCGGCGGGGCACGTGCCGGGCGCTGTCAACATTCCTTTGAAGGAGCTGCCAAAGCGATTACGCGAGTTCAAGCGCGATCATGAGATCATCGCCTATTGTCGTGGTGCGTACTGTCTCCTGGCTTTCGAAGCAGTCGCGCAGCTTCGCGCCAATGGGTTCAAGGCGCGACGGCTCGAGGGCGGGTTTCCTGAGTGGAGAAATGCAGCGTTACCCGTCTCAACGCTTGAGTGAATACGCCACGCTACCAGGCCGTAGTCATCGCTCGCGATGATGAGCGCGATTGTCAACGCGCGATAATCGTGGAGGTGGCGTGCAGACGTCCCGGCGGGCTCTCTGCATTGATATTTATCTCGGGGACTGCGCGGGAAGGCCAGGGGCTCCCGCGCCCGAACCGACCGACTAGCTGCGAAAGGTGGCGTCTTTTCGATCCAGCATGCGCAGCAGCGCCGGCCAGGCAAGCTGATCGAGTTTGCCCGAAGCCATCAGTCTTTTGCCCTGCCGGCGAGAGGTCTCTACCGACTCTGCGCTCGGCTGGTGAAGGGATCCACCCACCATAGCCCTTACCTGCATGCTGCATGCGCGCTCCAGGGTGTAGAGCATTAAAAAACAATCCGAAACCGTTGCCCCTACCGCGAGGGTGCCGTGATTACGCAGCATCATGAGTTTTTTGTCCCCGATATCGCGCACCAGCCGCGCGCGCTCACCGAGATCAAGCGCAACCCCTTCGTATTCGTGATAGGCAACTTCGTCCTGGATGACCATTGCAGTCTGGGTAATGGGCAGCAGACCTTGTGCCATCGCGGACACGGCAACACCATCATCCGTGTGGAGATGCATCACCGCCCGAGCATCTTCGCGTGCCATATGAATAGCACTATGGATACAGAATCCGGCGGGATTTACCTCGTAGCCGCTCGACATGACGATATTGCCGTCCAAATCTATCTTGACTAGGTTCGAGGCGGTGATTTCATCAAACATCAGGCCGTAGGGGTTGATCAGAAAATAATGCTCTGGCCCCGGCACACGGGCTGAGAGATGGGTGAAGATCATGTCGGTCCAACCGTAATGATCAACCAGTCGATACGCGGCAGCGAGGTCAACGCGGACCTGCCATTCCTCGGCGCTGATTTGGGTCTTGATCTCATTTGTTGCTTGTAATGCCTGAGCCATCTGGAGTGTCTCCCGTTAATGTTGGCGCACGAGCGAAGTAACGACTGCCCCCAGAACCGACCGGATAAGCAGCACGCGCCCTGCAACGGCGCGAGTGAGTGCGATACCGCGCCGTCCTAGACATCAATCACGTCCACGGTATGTAGCGCGACCGAGGTCTTCGGCACGGAATCATCTTCCTATTCGTCGACGCTCACTTACCCCGGGCAAATTGAAGTGAATGAGCAAACCGCGGGTGCGCGGCCTGATCAGAAAAGGGGACGCAGGCCGCCGGCCTGCGTCCAGCGCGCGATCAGATAAACTTCGCGTATTTGTCGAGTAGCGGCAGTACCACATCAGGTGTGGCGGCTGGCACCGGAAAGATGGCGCGGGTCACGCCCTTATCGGCCAGACCCTTGAGCGGGTCGTTGCCTTCGGGCGGCATCGCGAAGAACATGCCGAGCGAGACCGAAGCCGGGTCACGGTCGCGTTTCTTGCAAGCCGCATGCACTTCCTTGAGGCCGCCATCGAAATCATACATGCCGCAGATTGGCATCCAGCCGTCACAGAATTCGGCGATATGATCGGCGGTCTTGGGGCCGGCAGCGCCGCCCATCAGAATTGGCGGATAGGGCTTTTGCGTCGGCTTCGGCCACGCCCAGCTCTTCTCGAACTTAATGTGTTCGCCGGAAAAGCTCGCTTCCTCTTTGGTCCACAGCTGGCGCATCAGTAGCATGTTCTCGCGCAAAATCTCGCGGCGTTGCTTAAAGTTAAGCTTGTGGTTGCGCATCTCTTCCACACACCAGCCGTAGCCGATGCCGAACTCGAGGCGACCGCCGGAAATCATGTCGAGACTGGCGACCTCTTTGGCAAGCCAAATTGGGTCGCGCTGCGCGACCAGGGTGATGCCGGTGCCGATGCGTAATTTCGTGGTCACTGCAGCACAGGCGGCAAGGGCGACGAACTGGTCGTGCGTACGCCAGTATTCCTCGGGCAAGGGCGGTGCACCTGGGGTTCCACCCCAGGGCGTCTCGCGGCTGGTGGGAATGTGGCTGTGTTCGGGGAACCACAGCGACTCGAAGCCGCGCTCCTCGCAGGCTTTGGCCAGCGCCATCGGCTGGATGGCCTTGTCAGTCGGGAACATGATGATGCCGATATCCATTGATACCTCCTCTCGTTAGTTTTGATTCGTGGTGAGCGGCGAACGTAGGCGATTCGTCTGCCAAAGGCAACGCAAGCGTCATCTGGCCAATCACTGGTGCTGCGCACAGGCCATGTTTCGCGGCTCAACTTCATCGGGGCGAGGCAATCCATGTGTGAGGTCCCAGGCTGCCAGTACGGCTCGCAATGCCGTAAGCGCTCGCAAGGACGGCGGGTCATTACTCAACGTGCTTGAGGATGGGTTGTCTCAACGTGCGGTCACGCACTGTTTGAAACTTGCGTGGAGATCGCTAGAAGCATTCCCGAATTTCAGGAGAGACTTCTAGCGCTGAAGGTTACCCCTAGCCAGCCGGCCGGCTAGTATTGAAGATATCGCGATATAGCTTCCAGGCTTTGCCGTCCTTCTTCCACACCACCAAATACTTGCCTTCATCCACTGCGTCACCGTCCGCGCCGGAGAGCACATAGGTGCCGACTTCAATCGCCGTGCTGCCCATTACCTCTACTTCCCGGCTCTTTAGCTTGACACCTTTGATCCCCATTTCCAGCGCACCTTGCCAAAATGTGGTGATGCCCTTGCCCTTCAGGATCGCGGCATTTGGGGGCATGAGTTTGGCGCCTTTCGCGTACATCTTCGCGATCCCTGCGGCATTGCCTGCCGCCAATTCCGCCCCGAGTGCTTTGTTGTTTGCCTTAATGATGCTCGCGACGTCTGCCGCTGCTTTGGTAGCCATTGGATCGAATCCTCCCGATTGAGACTGATTGTTGTGTGTTTCCGTGTGGAATGCTGCCACTCAGAGGCCTAAGTGTAGACAGATTTTTCGCGCAAGATCCATTCGATGTCGCCAACCCCATGGATCCCGGGCATAGACCCGGGACCCATGAGTGCCTCAGAAGGAGCGCGGCAGACCGAGCACTTTCTCGGCAATGAAATTCAGGATCATCTCGCGGCTGACCGGCGCGATGCGCGGGATCATGATTTCACGCAAGTAACGTTCGACGTGATATTCCTTGGCGTAGCCCATGCCGCCGTGGGTGAGCACGGCGGTCTCACAGGCGTGGAAGCCTGCTTCCGCACACAGGTATTTCGCAGCGTTGGCCTGCGCACCGCATTCCATCTTCGCGTCGTAGAGGGTTGCCGCTTTATAGGCCAATAGTTCAGCGGCTTCGAGTTCAGCCCAACATTTCGCCAGCGGATGCGCAATCCCCTGGTTCTGTCCGATCGGGCGCCCGAAGACCACACGCTCCTTGGCGTAGTTCACCGCGCGATTCAACGCGGCGCGCCCGAGGCCGACCGCTTCGCCGGCGATCAAGATCCGCTCCGGATTCAAGCCATGCAGGATGTAGTGGAAGCCTCTGCCTTCCTCACCGATCAGGTCTTCCTTGGGTACCGGCAGGCCATCGTAGAACACCGCGTTGGAATCGACTGCCTTGCGGCCCATCTTGGGGATCTCGTGCACTTCCACATAGCGTCGATCCAGATCTGTGTAGAACAGACTGAGTCCTTCGGTTTTGCGCTTGACCTGATCTTTCGGCGTGGTGCGCGCGAGCAGCAGTACCTTATTGGCCCGTTGCGCCATCGTTGTCCAATGCTTCTGGCCGTGGATCACATATCCGTTCGCGGTGCGTTCAGCGCGGCAATCCAGTTGGGTGGTGTCGAGACCAGCATTGGGTTCGGTGACCCCGAAGCAAGCGGTCTCCGTTCCTTTGAGCAAGGGCGGCAGCATGCGTTGTTTTTGTTCCTCGGTGCCGAAGACGATGACCGGATTCAAACCGAAAATATTCAGGTGGATGGCCGAGCAACCCGTTAGGCCAGCGCCGGATTCCGACACCGTCTGCATCATGATAGTCGCCTCAGTGATGCCGAGTCCGGCGCCGCCGTAGGCTTCCGGCATCGCAATGCCCATCCAGCCGGCATCGACGATGGTGTCCACGAATTCTTGCGGGAAGCGACCCTCGTTATCACACTCGAGCCAGTAATCGGCACTGAAATTGGCGCACAGCTTTTGAACCGCATCACGGATGGCGCGCTGTTCGTCGGTGAACAGAAAATTCATCTTTAGGTTTCCTCTCTAGAATGACGGTCTGGGATCTTCTCTCCGAACCTATGCGGGGGCTCGCGAGGTGTCAAGCTGGCCGGCGACCGAGCCACGGCTGGCTCCCCTGCGCGGTCAAAGTACGTCACAATGCCGCCCCTCGGATGACCAGGGACATGGCGATGAGCAAGGCGTTTTCAGCGGGCTGTGCGTGGGTTGAGGGGCACTACGTGCCGATTGCTGAAGCGCGAATTCCACTCACTGACATGGGCTTTACGCGCTCGGATGGCACCTACGATGTGGTCGCGGCGTGGCACGGCAAGTTTTTCCGCCTCGCCGATCATCTAGCCCGCTTTGAGCGCAGTTGTTTGTGTTTGCAACTGACTCCCCCCGTCAATTTTGATGAGATGCCGTCGATTCTCGCGCAATGTGTGCGGCGCGCCGAGCTGCAAGATGCGTATGTAGAGATGATCTGCACCCGCGGGGTACCGTCGGCCGGCGAGCGCGATCCGCGCAAAGTCGCGAACCGGTTCTATGCCTTCGCCATTCCC
Source organism: Pseudomonadota bacterium (assembly GCA_043734785.1). Classification (GTDB taxonomy): domain Bacteria; phylum Pseudomonadota; class Gammaproteobacteria; genus CAIKBL01. The sequence continues at coordinate 8,580 of JAYTEX010000148.1, forward strand.
TATGTCTGGATTGCGCAGCCTGCTTTGCAGAAAACCGGGATCGCGCTCGTGATCGCGGCGCGCGTGGAGCGGGTGGCAGCGCGCGCGACCGACCCGACCGTCAAGAACTTTCAATGGGGGGATTTCGTGCGCGCGCAGTTCGAAGCCTTCGAGCGCGAGGCGCACACCGCGGTGCTCGTGGATGCGGCCGGTCATGTGACCGAAGGCCCGGGGTTCAACTTGTTCGTGTATACCAAGGGCACTTTGCTCACGCCAGGGGAGGGCGTTTTGCAGGGCATCACCCGCCAGACCGTGATGGATCTGGCGATCCGCGAGGGGATCCCTGCCCGTCTGACGCGATTCGACGCCGACACCTTGCGCGCCGCCGATGAAGTGTTCCTGACCAGTACCGCAGGGGGTGTCATGCCCGTGACCGAAGTGGATGGCCGCTCCATCGCCGACGGGGCTCCTGGCGCCGTAACCCGACGCTTGATGGCGCGCTACTGGGCCGCCCATGAGTCCGGGCCGTGGGTAACGCCGATCTATACCTCCACGTTGAGCGACGCCAGTGGCTGAGCGGGAATGTTTACCGAAAATTTCCTTTCACTCAAATACCTTTACGGCTTTCTTCGCTCGACGCATTAACTTATGATGTCCGCAATAAGACCATGCAGGGGAGCCCTAAAATGGGGCCGGGGAGGGTAGACGTGGGACGCATTTGCGTAATGGTTTTCCTGGTGCTGGGTGGCGCGTGTGCGCTCGCGCAGACACCACCGGCGCTTAATCTTAAAGTCGAACGTTTCGAGGTCTCGGGTGAAAACCCCCTCGATACGGCAGCGACAGAGGCCGCATTGGCGCCGTTCCTGGGCGAGTATGCCGGGATCGACGGGTTGCTCGCCGCCAGTGATGCACTCGAAGCCGC
>JAYTEX010000149.1:0-11552 GCA_043734785.1 Pseudomonadota bacterium
GAAGGTAATGAAATCGCCGCCGGCCATGAACCGTTCGGTCAAATTCGTCCAGTTTGCCCCGCGGTCGATCTCGGTCAAATAACACTCGAGCGCCGCGGCACTGCCGGTACACATGAAGCGCAAGGGATGCACCTGATCCGAATTGGTCGATAGTTCATAGCCACCTGCCACGCGCTGCCAAGCTTTCGCAAAGCGCGTATTGGCACAATCGCAGGCCAGATAGCGATCGGCGAACTCGATTAGCTTGCCAACGGTCAGGCCGGGCGTACTGGACTCGGCAGTGCGCGCATTGATCAAGCGCGCGGTGAGCAGTTCGCGCGGGGTTAGAGAAGGGTCGACCGTGCGCTGTACGGCGGCAGGGGCGACGGTTGCCGGCTTGTCGCGCTTCAGGAAATCAGGTTTCAGATCGGGCGTTCTGCAGCTGCCAAGGGTAAGGCACAGTGCTATCCACAGCGGGATAAAGTAAGAGGGTTTCATCGCGACTCGTGTTCAGTTCATTGCTTGCAAAAAGGCATGCCGTTCGCGCGCGAATTGGATCCGCGCGATGATGAGATCGAGCAGCGTTTTCACGCGCTTCTCCAGCACCCGTCCGGGTCGATAATCGGCCGCCGCGAAATAATCGATACGCTCGGCCCGCACCAGCTCCCGGCAGGTCTCAATGGACGCAGCGTGGGCTGGGTTATGCACGGCCACCGCGAAGCCGCCGTACTTTTTGGTCACCGTCATGCAGGGTACGTCGGTCAGACCGTCACCAATATAAAGCATGTGCGTGAAGGGAATGGGGCGCTCGCTTTCCGGCATGTATTCGTTGATCGATTCACCCGCCGCTTCGCGGCCCTTGTTGATGCGGAACAGGTACTGAGTCTTGCTGGTATCGTTGATGACGATGGTCGGAAAGCAGGCCACTTCGTGGTGGTTGAAGTGATACTGCGAGGCATAGATACGTTCAAAATGGTGCTTGATGGAGATCCCTTCCAGGATCTCGCTCAAGCCGGCCGAAATGATGTAGTGGCGGGTTTGCACGACCCCCTTGGAGCATTTTGCGACGTAGGCGTTGATGCGTTCGAACCAGCCCGCGACCCCGGGGTAGTACTCGATGCCGCGCGCCAGCCGGCGCAGCGCGTCGCGACTTAGATGCGCTTTGTTGGCTTCTATTTTCTCCACCAGCAGGCGCATGTAGGTGAGTATCGCGTCCCCGCCGGTGGCGCGCACTTCGCCGTTAACCTCATCCCAGAACGCCTGCGGTGAAATCCCGAGCTGGGGTAGCACGGTGTACTCCTGCATGGGCTGCGGGGTCAAGGTGCCGTCGAAATCGTAGACGATGGCGAGCGTGTTCCGCACGAAGGGTGCTGGGGCGTGTCGCTTGGCGCGTGGCGCTTTAGTCACGGCTCACCTAACTTGCAGCACGCGGAGGCGATCGTTGAGCAGACTCAGGAGGTTCAGCAATGGACGGGGGCCGCGATCACGCATGATCAGCACCGGCTCAGGGGTGCGCCAACAGGTGCAGGATACGGGACGCGGCGAGCGGCATGGAGGCGAGCACCTCGCTGACCATCGCTGCCAGTTCGGCGCTGGGTGGTTTCAAGTCGGGCACCAGCAAGGTAAACATCCCAGCAGCCACTGCGGCCCGTGCGCCGACATCCGAATCTTCGACGGCGATGCAGTGGTGGGCCGGGATCCCGAGTCGCGCGGCGGCCGCCAGAAAAATTTCCGGTGCGGGCTTGCCCTGTTGCACCTGATCACCCGTCACGCACACCGATAGCCAGGGCAAGAGCCCGGCCGCCGCCAGCGCGCCCTGCGCATTACCGGCCCGCGTGGAGGTGGCGACCGCGATCGGCACGCCGCGTGCGGTCAACGTATCGAGCAGTGCAGGAACACCGGGTTTGGGCGCAATGCCGCGGGTACTCACCTGTTCGCGGTAGTGGCGTTCGAACCGTTGTCGGAAATCGGCGAGCGGGAAGTTCGCACCAAACTCCTGCATGAACGCCGCCTCGACCTGCGCGCCGGGCAGGCCGATCACGCTCGCGTAGAAATCATCAGAGACCGTGCGTTCGAGTTCAAGCGCGGCGAGTTGGGCAGCAGCGCGGATAACGGGTTCGGAATCGATCAGGATGCCATCCATATCGAAGATTACGGCCCGGAATGTCACCGAGCCGCGCATTAAGGCACCCCCAGCGTGGCGAGAAGCTCGCTTACTGTCTCGACACACAGGAGCTGGTCGAGTTCGGTTTTGTCGACAAAGCCTTCGTCAACCGCGTGGCGCAAGGCGGCAAGCCAGGGCTGGAAGTATCCCGCGATGTCCAGCACGGCGATCGGCTTGTTAATTTGTCGCAGCTGGCGCCAGGCGATCACTTCCAGCAGCTCATCATAGGTGCCGATGCCCCCTGGTAGGGCGACAAACGCATCGGCGATTTCCATCATCATCGATTTGCGCTCGAAGAGATCACTGACGGTATGGCAGGTGGCCAGGCCCGGGTGCACGATTTCGCGCCTGTTTAAAAACTCGGGCATGACGCCCGTCACGTAGCCGCCCGCCGCTAGCGCGGCATCGGCAATTTCACCCATCAATCCGACTCGGCCGCCGCCATACACGAGGCCCCAGCCGGCGTTGGCCAGTGCGCTGCCGAGTTCTCGTGCGGCGGCCTGATAGGCGGGATGACGACCGCTTCGCGAACCGCAAAATACGCAGAGCTTCTTCATGCTTTGGGACCTGCGATCCAGATCAACTCACCACCTTCCACCTGCCAGTTGCCCGCAGGGCCTCGCATGAGTTGCACGAGCCGACCCGAGCCGCACTCGGCGCCGCATTGGAATTCGAGATAGACCAAGGCATGCGTGTTCTGAGAGTCGAAAGCCACCCGCGAGAGCCGCACCACTCCGCTGCTGCCGGCATAGCGCGCAAAGAACAGCCGCCAGCCGGCGACCGGCTCATCGCCGCGAAACAGTAAATCACGATCGGCTTCTTTGAACATCACATACGGGATTCGAAGTTTGAATTTCGCGCTCAGCGGGTAGGTTCGTTGATTCACACGCCACCACTCATGCAAGAGTTCCAGGGTCGTGTTTAGTGCTTGCGCGCGCGCCTCGGTTGGTGGGCCACCAGTCACGATGCGGGCGGGATCCGAGGTCGTCACATCGACGATCACCGCCTGTTTCGACGCCGGATCGAGGCCGTGGTTCAACAGCGCAGAATACAGTGCGTATTCTGCAGCGGGGAGGCTGGGCTCCGCGTGGAGCCCACATGCCGTTGCCGCCAACATTGCGCCGAGCATAGCGCGAGTGAGGCGCATTCGCGCGGGCCCCCGGCAGGATGGTGTAGTACATACAGGCATAGTGTCGTGCAGAAATTAGCATGGTTAGCACCGCATGTGTCCATCGCGCGCTACGCGGTGTCGGTTGCGGGGTTGGGTGCCGAGTCGGTTAGAATCGCGACACCTCACGCCATTACACGGTCGCGGCCCGGCGTCGTCAAGTCGGCGGCAGGGGAAATCGCAGCACCTAGTCGGCGCGCAAGCCCGCGCCACCCACACGAGTTAATGCACTATCCTTAGATGTATCGGGTCACGACGTTCATCTGCTTGTTGTTGTTAAGCGCGGTAGCGCCAGCGTGGTCGACTTTGCAGGACTGGGCGAGCGTGGTGGCGACCCAGATCAAGGCCAAACAGCCGTTGCCGGTACTTTCGGCCTACGGCGCGAGTTTGAATCTACTCGACGCCTACGTAATCCAGAAACTCGTGGTGCAGAATCTTGGCGAAGGGGATCACGTCGCAGGCTTCAAGGCCGCGCTGACGCGGCCCCGTGGACAGGTCGAGTTCAATGTGCGCGAGCCGGTGACCGGCGTGATCCTCAATAGCGGTCTGTTGCGGGGAGAGATCACCCTTCGAATGCGGGACTTCAAACGTCTGACTATTGCCCCCGCACTAGGCTTCGTGCTCAAGGCGAGGGTTAACCGACCGCTGACCGATCTGACGCAGCTGGCCCCCTTGATCGGCGCGGTGATGCCGGTCATCGATTTTTCCGATTTCCGCTTTGAGCGCGAGACTGGCCTGAGCGCGACCGACCTGGTCGCCGGCAACGTGGCCTTCGCACGGGTGCTCGTCGGTAAGCCGTTCGCCGCTATAGATCCCGCGACCATTGATGGCGTACTGGTCGAGCTTTCTCACAACGACACGGTGGTCGACCGGGGACGCGCGATCAATGTGATGGGGAGCCAGCAAACCGCCTTGTTCTGGCTGATCAATAAAATACTTGCGCAAGGCTGGAAATTGCCAAAGGGCACCCTGCTTGTGACCGGCGGTTTCAGCGATCCAGTGCTCGCCCGCCCCGGCCGCTATCACACCAAGTTCTGGGGCGCGACCGATCTTCGGTTTATCGTCGAACGTTGAGCAACCCGGTCTTCAACGCAGTCCTTGGTCCCGCACCACTGTGGCAGCAATTTCTTCGATCGAAACGGTGGTGGTATCCAGAAACAGAATATTCTCGGTGCGGAACATTGCCTCGGCCCAGGCCACTTCGCGGCGACACTGGGCGAGGGAGGCGTACACGCCTTGCGGGCGCCGTTCGTAGCGGATGCGACTCAGTTGTTCGGGATCGATCGTCAGCCCATAGAGCTTATGACGACAGGCCCGCAACGCGGGCGGCAAGCGCGTCTGCTCAAAGTCATCCTCAGTAAGCGGATAGTTGCCGGCCTTGAGTGAGTAGTGCATGGCCAGGTACAGACAGGTCGGGGTCTTGCCGCATCGGGAAACGCCGATCAGCACCACGTCCGAGTCATTCAAGTCGCGGGTGCTCATGCCGTCGTCGTGGCTCAAGGAGAAATTGAGCGCGCGCAGGCGTCGTTCATAGGCCAACACGTCGCCGATCCCGTGCATACGGCCGGCGGTGTGTGAAGATTCCTGGCCAATGGCGTCTTCCAGTGGTTCGATGAACGTGCCGAACAGATCGAACACATGCTCGTTGCTGGAAGCGATGATGTACTGGGTGGCGGGATCCGTCAGCGTGCTGAACACCAGTGGCGGTATGCCATCGTCCTGGCGGGCGCTTCGAATAACGTCCGCCGCGTTTTGAGCCGCGACTTGATTGGTGATAAAGGGAAGCGTGCGCGTGACGAATTCGGTGTCAGGGAATTGCGTAAGGAGGCTTTGCCCAAGCGTCTCGACCGTAATCCCGGTGCGATCAGACACGAAAAAGACACGGCGTTTCATTACTCTTATCGAATCCTGGTTAGCGGAAAATGGTGAGTCAGGTAAAATCCTCGCCTGTTCGAACCCTCTAAGACCAAGCAGCAGGAAATCGCATGACCGATTATATCGTCAGCCTCGACCAGACGGGTATTGACCAAATCGACCGGGTGGGCGGCAAGAATGCTTCCTTAGGCGAGATGATCCGCCACTTGAGCGCCGCCGGCGTGCTGGTGCCGGGGGGGTTTGCGACGACTGCGGAAGCCTTTCAGGAGTTTCTCGCCCAGCAGGGGCTGGCCGCACGCATCAAGTCGCGCCTGTCGGCATTGGATACGAATGACGTTGGCGCGCTGGTCAACGCCGGGCGCGAAATTCGCCAATGGGTGCTCGACACCCCGCTGCCGGCGGCGTTTGCTGACGCTATCGACCTTGCCTATGCCGAGATGAGTCAGGGCACGGGCGACGAATTTTCCGTCGCGGTGCGCTCGTCAGCCACTGCCGAAGATTTGCCAACCGCGTCATTCGCGGGCCAGCAAGAGACCTATCTCAACGTTACCGGCCCCACGGACGTCAAACGCAGGATCAAGGATGTCTTCGCCTCCTTGTTCAATGACCGCGCGATTTCCTATCGCGTGCATCATGGCTTCGATCATCACAAGGTCGCGCTGTCCGCCGGTGTGCAGCGCATGGTGCGCAGTGATGTCGGCGCCAGCGGCGTGATGTTCACGCTCGATACGGAATCGGGCTTTCGCGATGTCGTGTTCATCACGGCGAGCTACGGACTTGGCGAAATGGTGGTCCAGGGTGCGGTGAATCCGGACGAGTTTTATGTCTACAAGCCGGGGCTGAAGGCTGGGCGACCGGCTATCTTGCGCCGTAATCTCGGCAGCAAGCAGCTCCGCATGACTTACGGGTTGGGGCGTAGCGATGGCCACTCCGTGGTGACCAGTGAAGTCTCCGCAGAGGAACGACTGCAATTCTCAATCAACGATACGCAAGTCCACGAACTCGCGCGTCTCGCGCTGTCCATCGAGGATCATTACGGGCGCCCTATGGACATCGAGTGGGCGCGCGATGGGATCGACGGCAAGCTCTATGTCGTACAAGCGCGACCGGAAACCGTGCAGAGTCGTTCGAGCCAAATCATTGAACGCTTCGATCTGAAGGCACGCGGCGACGTGCTGGTGGAAGGGCGTAGCATTGGCCAGCGTATCGGTGCTGGGGTGGCACGGATCATCACCGATCTCTCCACCATGGCAGATCTCCGCGATGGGGACGTGCTGGTGACCGACATGACAGATCCGGATTGGGAGCCCGTCATGAAGCGAGCCGCCGCCATTGTCACCAATCGCGGTGGCCGGACCTGCCACGCGGCGATTATTGCGCGTGAACTCGGGGTGCCGGCCGTCGTCGGGTGTGGCGATGCCACCGTGCGAGTCGTCGATGGTCAGGCGGTCACGGTATCCTGTGCGGAGGGAGATACTGGATTCGTGTACGCCGGCTCCCTGCCATTCGTGCGGCGTGAAATTGAACTCGATGCGATGCCCGAGGTGCCGGTCAAGATCATGATGAATGTGGGCAATCCGGATCGTGCCTTCGCGTTCGCCAATCTGCCGCATCGCGGGGTCGGTCTGGCGCGGCTGGAGTTCATCATCAACCGCATGATCGGCATTCATCCCAAAGCGCTGCTTGAGTACGCTACGTTGCCGGCTGACTTGCAGGCAACGATCGCGCCGCTAATCGCAGCCTACGGTTCACCGCGCGATTTCTTTGTGACCCGCCTGGTTGAAGGAATATCCACGCTCGGCGCGGCATTTGCGCCGTATCCGGTGATCGTGCGGATGTCTGATTTCAAATCCAACGAGTATGCCAATCTGGTCGGCGGTCAGCGCTACGAACCGCATGAAGAGAATCCGATGCTGGGTTTCCGCGGCGCGTCTCGCTATATCGCAGAATCCTTCCGCCCGTGCTTCGAGATGGAATGTGAAGCGTTGCGGCGGGTGCGCGACCAGATGGGGCTCACGAATGTGGAAGTGATGGTGCCGTTCGTGCGCACGCCCGATGAGGCGGCGCAGGTGATAACACTGCTCGAGCGCTACGGTTTGAAGCGAGGTGAGAATGGACTGCGCGTAATCATGATGTGTGAGCTACCATCGAACGCCCTGCTAGCCGAGGAATTTCTACAGTATTTCGATGGCTTCTCGATTGGCTCGAATGATTTGACCCAGTTAACCCTCGGCCTGGATCGTGATTCGGGGCTGGTGGCGCATCTTTTCGATGAGCGCAATGATGCGGTGAAATTTCTGATGGCGCGCGCGATCGCGGCCTGCCACAGCGCCGGCAAGTACATCGGGATCTGCGGCCAAGGTCCCTCCGATCACCCAGACCTCGCAGTGTGGCTGTTAGCGCAGGGTATTGAGAGTATTTCGCTTAATCCAGATACGGTGGTCGAAACTTGGATCGCGCTCGCGGGACAATCGAAATAGCCAAGCGGTGAGGGCGGTGGGGGCGGAGCGTCACGGCATCAGCCGCAGTTGCTCCTCCAGGACTTTGCGTTCCTGCGGCGAAATTTCGGCTTCGGCCAACCGAGTTTCGATCAGATAACGCGGCACGAAACCCTTGATGATCAGGCGTCGCTTCTCTTCCGGCAGGATGTTTTCGCGAAAGAACAGATCCCCGATCGGAATGAGACGACTTTCGACGATCAAGGTGACTTCATTCAACAGGGCCCGGAATCCGCTATGGGTATTGCGCAGGCGCCCATCGACGAATTCAAACTGGGCCACGCCATCGCTGTAGATGGCGCGCATCTCCTTTTTATAGCGCTCGATGACCAGCGAATGGACGGTCGCTTCGATCCGCTCCTCGATCTTTCGCAGGCGAGCGGGCAACAGATATTGCATGATTTCAAGATGACGAGGATCGCGCGCAACATGCAGATAGATCGCGAGCACATCCTTGATCCCCAACCGATCGTAGGTGTCATTGACGAAATGTTCGTTGCGTATCTTCGCGAGTGCATCGTAACTCGCGAATCCGAGTAGGGTCGTTACGTCGGGTAACTCGTGGATACTGGAGTTGAAGCCCGCCGCGCATAACAACTGACAATGCGTAAGCCCGAGATTTTTGGCGATGGCGCGCGAGCGACGGCCGGCGGTGTACTGCTCGCGATTTGCAGCCGCCTTATACAGCGCTTTCAGGAGATCATCCGCGCTCGCGCTCAGGAGTTCGTCAAAGACAGACATGATGCTCGCCAATGCGCAATGGAAAGAGCCTCAGTGTGAGGCTTGTCGCTGCGCCCGCCAATACGAGTGAGGGATTTTCGCCGATCCAATGAGCGTGCCCCGCGTGAAACTTATACGCTGCGCGCTGTGGGAGTGACGCCGGCACCCTCGGCGCGCGTGATCCGCATGGAAAAGTCGACCGCGCGGAGGTGTTTGGTCAGTGCGCCCACCGATACATAGTCCACCCCCGTCGCCGCGACCGCGCGCAGATCGTCGTAGCCGAAACCGCCGGAAGCCTCAAGCGGTACGCGGCCGTGAGCCAGTGTCACGGCCAACTTCAGGTCGGCCAAGCAGAAATTATCCAGCAACAGCATATCGGCACCTGCCGTGATGGCTTCTTCTATTTGCGCGCAGTGTTCAACTTCCACTTCGATCGGTACCATCACCCCGCGCGTGCGTACACCCTGCAAGGCCTGTGTGATCCCGCCCGCAGCACTGATATGGTTTTCCTTCACGAGTATCCCGTCGTAGAGCCCCGCGCGGTGGTTGTAGCCGCCGCCACATTTAACAGCATATTTCTGCGCCCGCCGCAGGCCCGGAATTGTCTTGCGTGTATCGAGGAGCCGAGTCTGGGTGCCCGCAAGTTGTGCCACGTAGCGGGCCGTGACGGTCGCGGTCCCTGATAAGGTCTGTAGGAAATTCAACGCCGTGCGCTCGCCGCTGACCAGCGCCCGCGCGTTGCCCTTGATCTCGCACATCAGGGCGTCCGGGGACAGCGCGGCGCCGTCTTTGAAGTGCCACTGGACATGAATCTGATCATCGAGCGCCGCATACACCGCATCGAACCAACGAGTCCCGCACAGGACAGCCGTTTCGCGCGCGACCACGCGGGCGCTGGCTTGGCGCGTTGCCGGTACCAGTGCGGCGGTGAGATCTCCGCCGCCCAAATCCTCAGCCAGCGCGTGGCGGACGGTGGCGTCTAAATCTTCGAAGTAGTCGATGACCGTCGCGCCGCGATCAAAATGAGATGACGACATGCAGCAACTCCTCGGAAGATTGGTTTTTAGCGCGCGACGCACAATAATTGAGCCGATGCGCAATATACCGTACGGTTCGTTATCCGATGCATGAGTTCGCTGCTGGCTGGTGGCATTCAGCTCGCCATCGACCCTCGCCTAATTTTGATCAGCGCCCGCCCGCCGCGCGAGTCGATCTGCTGGTGATCCACGCCATCAGCTTGCCACCTCAGGAATTCGGTGGGTCGTATATTGAGTCCCTGTTCATGAACCAGCTACAGCCGCTCGACCACCCAAGTTTTGCGGTGCTGGCGGGCTTGCGGGTATCGGCGCATTTTTTGATCGAGCGCGGGGGAGGCGTTATTCAATTCGTGCCGGTGACGGCGCGCGCGTGGCACGCTGGGGTGTCTTCTTTCGGCGGCATAAGTGCGTGCAACAACCGCGCGATCGGGATCGAGCTTGAGGGTGCGGATACCTGCGCGTTTGCGCCAGTGCAGTACGAGGTATTGACGAACCTCTGTGTGGCGTTATGCGGGGAGTACCCGCAAATCTCACTGGCGCACGTGATCGGGCACGCGGACATTGCACCGGGCCGCAAGACCGATCCTGGGCCTTGCTTCGATTGGATTATGTTTCGCGCGCAGATTGCGCGGCGCTTAGTCACCGGTTCGAACGTGGGGTGTGCCGGCCTGCTAAGCGAGCTCGCGCAGTAGGTGCTCCGCCGACAGCAGTCGATTGCCATCGGCGCACGCCCAATACACCTCGTTGCACGCGTACCAATCCCCGAGCACCACGCGCTCGCAGGTCGACCCCTCAAGCTTGAACTGATGCACGGCAGGTCGATGGGTGTGACCATGGACCAGCCGTTGGACCTGGTGTGCGGCCATCACGCGCGCGACCTCGGCAGCATCGACGTCCATGATGAAATCGTCCTTATCGACCATCGATTTCTGAGTGTCGCTTCGCGTCTCCATCGCAATGCGACGCCGCTCTGCGAGCGTCAGCGCCAGGAATTGCTGCTGGCGCGAGGGCGTGCGCACATACTGTCTGAATTGCTGATATTGGACGTCCTTGGTGCACAAGAGATCTCCGTGCGTCAACAAGGTCCGGGTGCCGTACAGATCGATCACCGCATAATCGGCCAGCAGACTGGCGCCAGTATCCCTGCAGAATTGCGTGCCCATCAAAAAATCGCGGTTGCCCGTGGCGATCGCAAGCGCAACCCCGCTCGCGGACAGTTCGCGTAGTGCGGACGTCAAGCGCAGGTGGATTGGATCCGCGTCGTCGTCGCCCAGCCAGAACTCGACGAGATCGCCGAGCAGGTAGACTGCGCTGACCTGGGCGCGGCAACGTGCCAACAAAGTACAGAAGAGTTCGACTTTGTCCGGCCGCTTCGGGCTTAGGTGCAGGTCCGAGGCGAACAGGACATTGTTCACCGGTAAACGCCAGCTAGGCGAGCAATGTCGCGCTCAGGATTGTCACCGTTTCCTGCGGCACATCTTGCATCCCCCCACGGCGGGTGGTTGCCATGGCTTTGATGGTATTCACGACGTCCATGCCGGCGGTCACCCGACCGAACACGCAGTAACCCCAACCATCCGATGACTTCGCACGATGATTGAGAAACCCATTGTCCGCGACATTGATAAAGAACTGCGCGGTGGCGGAATGCGGATCGTTGGTACGTGCCATCGCCACGGTGCCGGCCTGGTTGGTGAGGCCGTTGTCCGCTTCATTTTGCACTGGCGTGCGGGTGGGTTTCGCACGCATGTCTGCGTCCATCCCTCCGCCTTGAACCATGAAACCGTCGATCACGCGATGGAAAATCGTTTCGTTGTAGAACGAATCCGCCACGTACTGCAAAAAATTGGCCACGGTCTGTGGCGCCTGCTCGGGAAAGAGCTCGAGGGTGATATCGCCTGTCGAAGTAGACAGGCACACTTGCGGCAATGACATACGACGGATTCTCGTTTGGGGATGAAGCGCGATGGTGCGGGATGTGCTCGGCGTGCGCAAGACTAGCGGACTTGAGACGGCGCCAGTCTTGAACCTTTTGGTAATCTCACCAGCGCAAGCGAGGCGTTGCGATTCGTTTGGATACCTCGCTATTCCCTCCTGACGGCTCGTGGCCC
>JAYTEX010000150.1:0-14198 GCA_043734785.1 Pseudomonadota bacterium
GCGCCGAGACCGGCTATGGCCGGCCCCGGGCAAACCCCCGAAATACCCCAGCCGACACCGAACAGTGCGGCGCCCGTGATCGTCTGGGTGTTCATCGCCGCAACATGGCGACCAAACGTGGATTCGAACAAGGGTCGCTGTAATAAGCGTGGCGCGAATTGGTAACACAGCGCGGTGACCGTGGCGGCGCCGCCCAGCACCATCAGGAGACCGAAGTCTTCGAAGCGCAGGAAACTCAAGACCACTTCAGGTCTGATCATGGTTGAGAGTGCGAGCCCGAAGCCGAACAACATGCCACTGATCAAAATGGCCAACAACGAGACGGGCTTCATTACACGCCTCCCAAGCGAACGACGACATGGGCGGTGATGCTGGCGGTTGTCAGGAACACGATCACCGCCAGCAACGACGGTACTTGCAAGGACGCCAAGCCGCAGATCCCGTGTCCTGACGTGCATCCGTTGCTGAGGCGCGCCCCGAAGCCCGCAATGAAGCCGCCGACGAGCAGCTGCCACCACGTGACTGACGTTTGCTGGGGCGTGCCGCCACCGAGCGTCATCAGCCACACGGCGGCGCCGAGTATCAGACCGGCAGCCAGTACGAGGCGCCACTGGCGACTCCCCACCAGCCGTGGTTCACGAAAGAACGATAATCGCGAAAACAATGACCAGGTTGAACTGAACACCGTACTCATGCCGGTCACGAGCCCGGTCGTAAGGTAGGCCAGGCTGACCGCACTGCCGATGAGTATGCCGCCCAGCAAGTAGTGGGTAATACCGAGTGGAAACAGCGCATCCATCATCACACGTGCTCCAAATTGAATGGGTATGGAGTGCCAGATGCCGAACGCGCGCCATGCGCCAATGCCGGCGTCATCAACTGGAACACTCTACCAATTTATATAACGTTATGCGTCGCGTTACTACTCCTTGAGACAGCGCCGGGCATGGTTCCGAGGGGTAGGCGCTGCGGCAGGGAGCGAAGAATGGCGGCGGCAACGGGCGTGGCGCCGGTGCTTGGCCGCAAATACTCGCCTAGAACTTCAGGATTTTCTGCGCGACGCCGAACGCGCCAGTGAATTTCAAGCGCCCCTCGAAGACCAGCAAGCAGATGCAGTCTCCGCTGGGAGTGACGATTGGACGATGAATGATGTTTTCATCGCTTTCGTCGATGTCGCCGGCGGCATACGATCGAGAGTCGCTGCGGTACGCGCCGCGCACCACCAGCGTAAGTTCCGCGCCACTGTGTGCATGCTCTGGCAGGGCGGTGCCGGGATTGGCATGCAAGAGCCAGATCCGCTCGGCCGGATCTTCCTGTACCCGCGCGATCCGCAAGCCCGGCGTGCCGGCTCGCCAGGGGAGCGTATGCCAGTCGAAGCCGATTGAATCCGCAATATACTCCTGTAGATTCATCTCGGTTGCGCTGTGCATCGCGGGCTCACAAACGGCCTTGGCGCGTATCGCCGCTGGGGACAGTCGCGGTTTGAGCGGCTTAGCCTCGTGCACGAGGCGCGCCCCCAGCACCTCGGCAACGCGCAGTTCCTCGCGGCAATGCGCGCAGCTACGCAGATGCCCCCCAATCACGGTCTTGAAGCCAGGCGTCAAGGTGCCGGCTGCGTAATCGATAAGCCAGGCGAGATCAGCATGATTTTGAGTGCGCATAGAGACCAAGCCTCAGGCCGTCGATGCGAGGAGGGTTCGCAAACGCGCAAAGCCCAGGCGAAGACGCGACTTGACCGTGCCTACTGGCAGCGCCAACTCGCGTGCGATCTCTCGATGCGACTTCCCCTCGACATAGGCCATGAGCAGAACCTGCGCTTGTTCCGGCGCGATACGGTCCAGTAATGCCGCAGTTCTGTCAGCATCTGCCAACATCGCGTGCGGGTCGGCGACCGTCTGCGCGTCTTCATTTTCGGCGAAGTACAGTTCGAGCGCGCCGTACTCGCGTTTCCGTGCCCGTTTCAGATCGATCATCGCATGCCGTGTCACGGCGAAGATCCAGGTGCGCGCCGAGGCGAGCGCGGGGTCGAAACGACTCGTTCGGGTCCACACAGTGCACCAAATGTCCTGCAGAAGGTTTTCGCCATCAGCCGGCATACAACCGCCGGTGCGAACCAGATACCCGTAGATCCTGGGGCTCAATGCATTGAACAGGCTATCGAACGCGGCGGCATCCCGTTGGTCGCGAATCTGGAGGAGGAGGGCGGTCTCCGAATCTAATCGCTCGTCATTTACTGGAGTCGTTCGCACGGGTTTCAAAGCCCTATTCAGGACGTCGGGCGGCGTGCGCCAAACGGACGGTACAGGTTCAGTTTTAGTGGCGAGCGCGCGCATACCTTCGGATACGAACGCGCCACCCTATCGGATCACAACCGGATTCTAGACCGCATAAGTGACCGGTGGAAGGTGAAAAATTCAACGCGAAATGGGGCCTGCTAGCGGTGCCTTGCCGAGGTGCCGAGTCGCTTGCGATACGGATCTCGCGAAGACCCAGGCGGCACAGTGAGTAGCGTTGCCGGGTGTGGTAGTCGCGGTCAGGGTGGCGACTCAGCACTAGGCCGGTTGGCCGCCAGGGCCTGTGCGGCGCGCGCGAATTCCAGCCCCTGCGTAATGGCGGGGACGATTTCGCTACGCACCAGAAAATCGCCAAACCGCTCGCCGGTTTGACGGCGCTGCGCGTACTGCGCCAGTAACGGGTCGAGCGTCGCGAGGATTTCGTCTTCGGAGGCGCTTTCGCGAAATGGCGCATTGAGTCGTGTCCCGTCGAAGGCGGCGCCGAGATACAAGTTGTAACGACCGGGGGCTTTACCCACCAGCCCTATCTCCGCGAGGTACGGGCGAGCGCACCCATTCGGGCAGCCCGTGATGCGCACCGTAAGCGGGCTATCGGCGAGTTCATGCTTGATTTGCAACGCCTCGAGGTGCGAGATGAAGCGATCGAGATAACGCTCGCTTTCAGCCATAGCGAGGCCACAGGTCGGGAAACCTACACAGGCGAGCGCAAGCCCGCGGGTTGGCGAGATGCCCTGTTCATGCAGGTCATGGGCGGTCAGAATCTCAAGGAGACGCGCGCGGTTAGCCGGCGCGATGTTCGCGAGGACCACATTCTGGTTGGGCGTGATATGAAACATCGCCAATTCTGCCATAGCGATTTCGCGTAGACCGCTCAAGGACCGCTGGCGCTCGGTATCCTGCACCCTGCCGCTGTCGAGGAACACCGTGTAATGCGCGGTGCCATCCGTCTCTTCCTGCCAGCCATAGCGGTCGCCATTGTGCGTGAAGCGATAGTTTCGCGCGCTCGCGAGCGGTTGACCGAGGCGCGTCTCGACTTCGGCCTTGAAGCGCGCGAGCCCGAGTGTCTCGATGGTATATTTCAGGCGCGCATGCTTGCGATTGCTACGGTCGCCGAAGTCGCGTTGCGTGGTGAGCACCGCTTTGGCGACCGCTATCACCTGCGCCGTGGTGCAGAAACCCAGCACGTCACCCAGCCGCGGAAAGGTGCCGAATTCTCCGTGGGTCGTGCCGAGACCACCACCGGCCGTCACATTAAAGCCCTGCAGCTCGCCGTCTTCCACGATCGCGATGTAGCCAAGATCCTGGGAGAAAACATCGACGTCGTTATCAGGCGGCACCGCCACCCCGATTTTGAACTTGCGTGGAAGATAGGTATCTCCGTAAAGAGGTTCCTGTTCTTCTGCGGTATTCACCAGCAATTGCTCGTCAAGCCAGATCTCGTGATAAGCCCGTGTGCGCGGGCTGAGGTGATCGCTGAGCTCGCGACACAGCTCGTTGAGTTGCCGGCGCACGCTCGGAGGGAACGGCAGGGTGGTCCCCATGACATTCCGATTCACGTCGCCGCAGGCCGCCAGTGTATCGAGCAGGGTGCGATTAATCGCCGCAATCGAGGCCTTTAGGTCACGTTTCAGCACGCCATGAAACTGAAAGGTCTGGCGGGTGGTCAGGCGCAGTGTGTGATTGGCATAGGTGCGCGCGATCTCATCCATCGCGAGCCATTGCGCGGGCGTGCAGACACCTGCCGGCACCCGCGCGCGGATCATGAATTGATAGGCGGGTTCCAGCCGCTGCTGGCGGCGCTCGGCACGCAGATCGCGGTCGTCCTGTTGGTAAATTCCATGGAACTTGATGAGGTGCGTGTCGTCCTCACGCATGGCACCGGTCAGTGGATCACGCAGGCTCTCTTCGATGCTGCCGCGCAGATGGCGGCTACGGGACTTGACGCCTTCGACCACGGAAAGTGATTCGTCGCTCATGCTTTAGTAGACATCCCGACGATAGCGGCCGTTGCGTTGGAGGTTCTGTAGATACTCGCGTGCGCCATCTGCGTCGGTGGCGGCGCCAATTCGGATCGCTTCAAGCAACGCGGCATGCACGTCCTTGGCCATTCGCTTGGCGTCCCCGCAGACATACACTGCAGCGCCTTCCTCAAGCCAGGCGTAAACGGCGTGAGCATTTTCGACAATCCGATGCTGAACATAATCCTTTTGCACCTGATCGCGTGAAAACGCAACGTCCAAGCGCTGCAGATGCCCTTGTGCGAGCGACTTCTGCCATTCGATTTGATACAGAAAATCCTCGCGGTGGGTGCGTTCACCAAAGAACAACCAGTGGCGAGCGCGTGCGCCGCGCGCGGCGCGCTCCGCCACGAAGGCCCGAAACGGCGCGACACCCGTACCGGGTCCAATCATGATGAGCGGGGTAAGGTCGTCCGCCGGCAGGCGAAAATTCAGATTGGCTTCGAGATGCAGTGTGACGGCGCTGCCGGGCGCTAGTGTGGCGAGGTAATTGGAGGCCGCGCCGTAGCGAACGCCGGCCGGAGTTGCCGAGCGCACCACCGCGACTAGTAGATGGGCTTCATCCGGCGTCGCGGCGCGCGAGGATGCGATTGAATAGGTGCGCCGCGACAATGGGCGCAGTAGCGAAATGAATTCCGCAGGCGTCAATTCAGCTGGGAATTCATGCAAAACATCGATCACCTGGTGGGATTCCAGATAGCGCGCGAAATCCTCCGCCTGTTCGGGCGCTAAAATTCTCGCGAGTTCCGGCTGTTGGGTCCGCACCTGTAGCGCGCTCAGGAACTGGCGATTGAGTAAGGTCAGTTCGACCTCCTCAGTCAGCACCGTCGTGAGCGGGCGCGCGATGCCCTGTGGGCCGTGCACGCGCTCTGCACCGCTCGCGCGCAAAGTATTCAGAATTTCCTCGACCAGTAGGGCCGGATTCCGCGGGAGCACGGCGAGTCCATCGCCAGGCTCATACGCCAGTGCGTCGCCCTCTAGCGCGAACTCGATATGGCGCACATCTTTACTCGAATGGCGGCCGGTGATCCGCTGATTGAGCAACACTTCGCCACTGACGGAAGCAACCAGAGGTTCAGTGTGGAGGGTCGCCCGCGGGATCGTCTCCACGACTGCAATGCGCGGTGGCTGGCCCGCGCGCAGGAGATCCGCGGCGCGCTTGAGTGACTCATCGGTCCAGGCGGTCGCCGCGGTTGCGAAATCAAGATCACAGTCGACCCGCATCTGTAGAGGCGTCGCCCCAAGTTCCGCCAGTCGCGCATCCAGCAGTCTTCCTGCCGCACAGAAATAGGGATAGCTGGAATCACCAAGCGACAGCACGCTGTATTTCAGTTTCTCCAGTCGCGGAGCGTTGTCAGCCTGCAGAAACTCGAACAACGACACCGCATCTTCCGGCGGATCACCATCGCCTTGCGTACTGATCACAAACAGCGCGGTCGTTTCCTGCTTCAGTAGGCGCGGCGAGTAATCGGCAAGATTCACCAGCTTGACAGGCAGTAGGGCGCTGGCGGCCTGTGCCTGGGCGAGTTCTGCCAGGCGACGGCTGTTACCGGTCTGTGAGCCGTAGAATATCGTGAGCGTGCGGCCCGCTTTCCCCGCCTCTGAGGTATTGGAGGCCAGCCCCGGTGCGCTGGTGCGATTGGCGGCGAGCCCGGCAAGGTAGCCGCTCGCCCAGATCAATTGGTCCGATCCCAGATCGTTCACCGTGTGCGTCAGACGAGAGATCTGCTCGCGATTGAGGATTGGTTGAACCTGTGCAGTGGCCGTCTGTGACACGCCCGAACTCCCTACGCTAGCGGGTTTGCTGGATGGGTCGGAAGTTTAGGTGGAGAGCTTCGCGGGCGGAACGATATTCTCGCTATATAGATCTATCGACCGAGCATAACCCGCAGGTTACACCGATCCCGCGGCTAGCTCCCGTAATACCATAACAGGAACGCCCCGAACACGATGCGATAGTAAGCGAATATCGCGAAACTGTGCTGCGAAACGAAGCGCAGCAGAAAGTTGATAGTCAACAGCGCGCTCAGGAAAGCGGTGACAAAGCCAACGGCAAAGACACCGATATCTTCGGTGCCCAGCTCCCGCCAGCTTTTAGCGAGATCGAACAAGGTCGCGGCGAACATCACGGGAATCGCCAGAAAAAACGAGAATTCAGTGGCAGCACGTCGATTCAATCCGCTCAGCATGCCGCCCATAATGGTGGCCCCCGAGCGCGATACCCCAGGAATCAACGCCAGCACCTGAGCGCAGCCAATTTGCAAAGCCTGGCCTCGGGTGATGGCCTCGGTATCGAAAACGCATGGCGCTGCCACCCGGTTCTCAACAATCAGGATCGCGATCCCACCGACGATTAACGCCCAGGCTACGACGATCGGTGAAAACAACAGGGATTTAATGTGGTCGTGCGCGAGGAAACCAACGATTGCCGCTGGCAGGAAAGCGATTGCGATATTCAGGGCGAACCGATTGGCTGGGGCGGTCCGTCCAAGCGCACGCAATATTTGACCGAGTCGCGTACGGTAGTACCAGCACACCGACAATATTGCACCGAGTTGGATAAACACTTCGAATGAAGTGGCGTGTCCTCTGTTAAAATTCAGCCATTCGCTGGCGACGATCAAATGGCCAGTGCTGGAAATTGGCAAAAATTCGGTGAGCCCTTCGACGATCCCGAGCAGGATCGCCTTCAGATATATTGCTGTATCCACTCAGTACTCAAGAAAAATTCGGTGGCTGATGCTGCGGTAGTCTAAAGGCTGCGCGCCTCGAAATCGGGGCGATGTCACAGAGGTTAACATGACAATTGGTTTGGAACTCCTGCTCGCGCTGCTGTTGATTCTCGTCGCAGCCGAGACATTCACCAATGCACTGGAGCATTTCGGTGCACGCATTGGCATATCCGAAGGTGTGACCGGATCGTTGTTTGCCGCAGTCGGAACCGCAATGCCCGAGAGCATAGTGCCAATTGTGGCGATCTATGCAGGCACTGCCAATGCAGCGTTGAATGCCGAAATAGGCGTCGGCGCGATTCTCGGCGCACCCCTGATGCTGTCCACCTTGAGTCTGTCGCTGATGGCGTTCTCGGTCGTCCGTCGACGCGGCATTTTTGGTCACCTACGGCCCGAGCGAACCGGACTGCAGCGCGACTTAATTTTTTTCCTGATCGCATTCGGCCTGGCATTTATAGCCTTGTTCATCCCGGCGCAACAGACGGGTCTGCGGCTCTTCATGGCCGGCGCGCTGGTCATGACCTATTTCATTTATGTGATGCTGACGTTGAAAGTGTCGGCCAAGCTCGTCGAAGAAGGCCACGGTACGCAAGCCGAGGGGACAATGTTCCTGTGCCGCATCGGACTGCCCGAGCATCTGTTGGTGATTGTATTACAGCTGGCCTCGGGTCTCGCTCTGCTGATCCTCGGTGCCAAGACCTTCGTGCACGGGATCGAGGAATTTTCTCAACTGGTGGGAATTTCGCCGTTGCTGCTATCGCTGCTAATTATCCCGATTGCGACTGAATTGCCGGAAAAGGTGAACAGCATCCTGTGGATCCGCCGCGGTAAGGACACCCTGGCTTTCGGAAATATCACCGGCGCGATGGTATTTCAGGGGAGTCTGTTACCTGCCTTGGGCCTGATGTTGACGCCCTGGGCGCCGACCACGGAAGTGCTGATCGGCGTGATTGTGGCTTACGTGGCCGCGTTCTGGGTCTTCATGCTCGCGCGGCAGGGCGACCTGCGCGTGTGGCATTTTGGGGTCAATTTCGCGCTGTACATCCTGTTCGTCTCTGTCATGCTGTTTGGCTAGGACAAAGGGCCTGGGGTCGCCAGCATGGGCATGCTGGCCCTTTTAAATTAGATGGTGCCGAGGAGAGGACTCGAACCTCCACAGATTTCTCCACTGATACCTGAAACCAGCGCGTCTACCAATTCCGCCACCTCGGCAAGGCGCCCGGAAATCTACCGGACCCCTTCAGGGGAGTCAATGAGACCACTCAAACCGAGGGCTCAACACCGCGCTCAACCTTGGCACAAACAACAGCATTACCTATGTCATCGCAAGAACCTGAAGTTCTGATCATCCCGAGTCGTGAAGCGATTCTGCAAAAACTGGAATCGACTGGCGCGCCGTGCACCTTGAAGACGCTCGCGAAGGCCATGGACGTCGGCTATAAGCCGGCGGTCCATGCCCTGCAAAGGCGCCTGCGCGCAATGGTGCGCGACGGTCAATTGATCGAGACGCGCGATCGCCGCTTCGGCATTGCACGAGAGATGGAGCTCCTGCCCGGTCGCGTGCTGGGACACCCTGACGGCTTTGCTTTTGTGCGACCGGATAGCGGGGCGGCAGATATCTACCTCGCGCCGCGCGAAGCGCGCCGAGTGCTACATGGCGATCGGGTGCTGGTGCGCATCTCCGGGCAGGACGAGCGTGCACGGCCCTTTGGTTCAGTCGTTGAGGTGTTGTCCCGCGCGAACCACGAAGTGGTGGGGCGCTACTTCCAGGAAGGGGGGGTGACGCTGGTGAGCCCCGACAATCGCCACCTCAATCAGGACATTCTCATCCCCCCCGGCAAGGAAGCCGGCGCCACGCACGGGCAGATAGTCGTGGTGACGATTGATCAGCAGCCCGATGCGCGTTATCAGCCCATCGGACACATCAGCGAAGTGCTCGGTGATCACATGGCGCCCGGCATGGAAATCGACATTGCTATCCGCAGTTACGAGCTGCCGACGACTTGGCCAGATGGCTTGCCACGGGAACTCAAACATATTCCGGCCAAGGTCATTGAGACCGATTACGCGGGACGCGAGGATCTTCGCGATCTGCCGTTCGTGACCATCGACGGCAGCGACGCGCGTGACTTCGACGATGCGGTGTATTGCCGTAGAACCCGGAGCGGGTTTGCCCTGTACGTCGCGATCGCCGATGTAGCGCACTATGTGCGACCAGGGACCTTGCTCGATCGGGCGGCGCTCGAACGCGGCACCTCGGTGTATTTCCCGGCACGCGTGATCCCGATGCTGCCGGAACCACTGTCGAATGGTATCTGCTCGCTCAATCCGGACGTCGAACGGCTCGCCATGGTGTGCGAGTTACGGTATGACGCCAGTGGGAATTGCAGTCGGACTCGCTTCTCGAACGCGGTGATTCGTTCGCGCGCGCGTCTGATTTATGAAGATGTCGCGGGCTGGCTCGCGGCACCCGAGACCGACTGGCCTAAAGACGGGGTCGAACGGCATGTCATGGTGGCCTACGAGCTCTACCAGTTGCTGCGTGCACAACGCGCAACCCGGGGCGCGCTCGATATCGATACCGTCGAGCCCCGGTTCGTATTCGATGCCGCGCGCAAGATCGAACGCATCGAAAGTCGCCAACGCAACGATGCGCATCGACTGATCGAGGAATTCATGATCGCGGCTAACGTGGCGGCGGCCGAACATCTGATTCGCCATCGGCGGCCGACGCTTTTTCGGATTCACGCGTTGCCAGAATCAGAAAAAATCGAGGCACTGCGGCAGTTTCTCAGCGGCATCGGTCTCACCCTGGGGGGCGGTGCCCATCCGGTTGCTCAGGATTTTTCCAGGGTGCTGCAACAGGCGCGCGAGCGACCTGATCGACATCTCATCGAAACCGTGCTGTTGCGCAGTCTGAAGCTTGCCGTCTACAGCCCGGACAATGCGGGGCACTTCGGGCTCGGGCTGGAGGCCTATGCGCATTTCACCTCGCCGATCCGCCGCTATCCCGATCTCACGATTCACCGTGCACTTAAAGACCAGCTCGCGAAGGCGCATGCGGCGCCGGAGGATCTCACCGTGCTCGGTGAACATTGCTCGATGACCGAGCGGCGTGCAGACGACGCCACGCGGGACGCCATCAGCTGGCTCAAATGCGAGTACATGCTGGACAAGGTCGGCGACGTATTTTCTGGCATCGTGAGCGCGGTCACGGCCTTTGGCCTGTTCGTCCAGCTCGACGAATCGTTTGTCGAGGGCTTAATCCACGTGACCGGGCTGCCCGAGGATTACTACCACTTCGATCCCGTCAGGCACCGCATGGTCGGGCGCCGGACCCATCAGGAATATTGCCTGGGACAGCGGCTGGAAGTCGCGGTCGCCCGCGTCAGTCTCGACGACCGAAAGATCGATTTTACCCTTGCGGTGACCAAACCGAGCCCGGCAAGGCGGCGGCGATGAGCGAGACGAAAACCCTTCTGATGTATGGCCTCCATGCGGTGCGTGCGACATTCGTGCAGGCGCCCGCAGCCATTCTCGAATGCTGGCTGAAGCAGGGTGCCGAACACCCCGAACTCGAACAAATCGCCGGGTATGCTGCGCAGTTAGGGGTGCGCGTGCAAAGAGTGACTGGCGAAACCCTGGCGCGGCTGGTGAACTCCACCGCGCATCAAGGCGTGGTCATTCGTCGCCGCCCACCGCGTCAGTGGGGCCTCGAGGAATGGATTGCGGAACGGCTTGCCCAGGAACCGTTGCCACTTGCCTTGGTGGTCGACCAACTCCAGGATCCGCAGAATCTCGGCGCTGTGCTGCGCCTGGCCGATGCGGCCGGAGCCCACGGTCTGATCATGACTAAGGACCGGAATGCCGGGGTGACGGCGACGGTGGCAAAGGTCGCGAGTGGGGCACTCGATACAGTGCCACTCGTTACGGTGACGAATCTCGCGCGCGCTCTGGAGACGCTCAAAAAAGCAGGCTTCTGGTTGGTCGGGGCCAGTGCGGAGGCAACCGAGACCCTCTACGAGCTCGACTTGAAGCGGCCGCTCGCGTGGGTCATCGGCGGGGAGGGCAGCGGATTGCGGCGGCTGACCCGCGAATCCTGCGACTGGCTTGCCAGGATCCCGCTGCACGGCACCGTGGACAGCTTGAATCTGAGCACTG
Source organism: Pseudomonadota bacterium (assembly GCA_043734785.1). Taxonomy (GTDB): domain Bacteria; phylum Pseudomonadota; class Gammaproteobacteria; genus CAIKBL01. The sequence goes on from JAYTEX010000150.1 coordinate 11,206, forward strand.
CCGCCGCTATCTGCCTGTTTGAAACCCTGCGTCAGCGCGGCCATCGGTGACCCGGGGAGGCGTTTGGGCGGGTTGTGATCCACCACGGTAGTTCTCGCAGTCAGAGACGCACTACGCCGAACCTCATCCAGGCCGCCTCACCACGGTGCCTGGCTGGTCGTCCTCGCGTTATGGAACCCTTGATGAACCAGATCTTTCACACCTTCGTCGGTCTGACGGGGATGTATGACCCGCCGCGCGCCACGGCGAAGGAGACCGTGGCGAAATGCCGCGCCGCCGGCATTCGCCCGGTGACTTTGCCTTTACAGTCCGGACGGCGGCCGCGTAGAATGCCGCTCCTTTTTCCCATTACTCCTTGCTTCACCGCACGTGCCGGGAAGCTACCAACCGCGAGGAGCTACAGTTGAGACACTACGAAATAGTGTTTCTGGTCCATCCTGACCAGAGCGAGCAGGTCAACGCCATGGTTGACCGTTACCGAACTATGATTCAAGCGACCGGCGGAAAAATCCACCGGCTGGAAGATTGGGGTCGCCGTCAACTCGCGTTCCCCTTGGCCAAAGTCCACAAAGCGCATTACGTCCTGATGAATATTGAGTGCGATGCGCCCACATTGAACGAACTGAACAGCGCTTTCCGCTTCAATGATGCGGTGCTGCGCCACTTGGCCGTCAAGCGGGATGAGGCCATCACCGAACCTTCGCTGATGGCGAAGGCGAAAGACGAGCATGACGAGCGCGAGAGCGAGCGGCGCAATCGCCATCAAGCGACGAGCACCTCGGAAGAGGCGCCGCCCGCGATTACGGAAACTGTCGAGACGGAGGATGCAACATGAGGCCGGCGAAGCCCAAACCGCGTGGCGGATCTCCCCGGCATTTTCGGCGCCGTCGGTTCTGCAAGTTCACGGCCGAAGGGGTGGTCGAGATCGATTACAAGGATCTCAATACGCTCAAGGCCAATATCGCCGAGAACGGCAAGATAGTCCCGAGCCGTATTTCAGGCACCAAAGCCCGCTATCAACGGCAGCTCGCGACTGCGATCAAGCGCGCACGCTTTCTGTCGCTGATACCCTACAGTGACTCACATTGATGGGTCGCTAAACAGCGAGCATTGAGTTTCATGCGAGGGCTTGCCAAGCTCGCGATGCGCGGGCCACTCGCCGCTGCGCTGATGACTGCGGCGTTTGCCTTGCTGGCACTGATCTTCGCCCCAGCATTGCTGGTCAGCGGCGGCCTGTTGGGGCTCATTACCCTGCGGCACGGTGCGCTCGCTGGGCTGCGGACAATGGCGATCGCCGGTGCAATTTGCGCCGGCGCGATGTTCGCGCTAAATGGCCGTCTCGGCGCGGCAGCCGTCGGCATCGGTGCCGCTTGGTTGCCGGTGTGGGGCGCAAGCTTGACCTTACGTCGTACCGGGCGTCAGGGCGCGGCACTGTTGAATATCGGGATTTGTGTGATTGCCTATGCGGCAATGATGCGGTTGACGAACCCAGATGTGAATGCGTTCTGGCGCGGTCGACTCGCGGTACTTGGCGAGATGATAGTCGCGGAAGGCGGCAAATTTCTGTCGGCGGAGCAGCTCGAAATGTATGGCAACCTGATGCACGCTGCATCAGTCGCTTTGCTGTACATTGGATTCGCCAGCATGCTGCTGCTGGGGCGTTGGTGGCAGGCAAGCCTGTACAACGCGGGTGGCTTTCGAGTCGAGTTCCACGCGCTCGTGCTCCCGCGCTGGCTCTCGCCGCTGGGCGCGTTGGTCGCCGGGGTCAGTATGCTCATGAACTTGCGCGGGATGCCCGGCGGACTCGCCGGGGATGGCATTATCGTGCTGGTATTGATGTTCTCGCTGCAAGGACTGGCGGTGCTGCATGCGAGCTGCGCCGCTAAGGCAGTGAGCAAAGTCTGGCTGGTGGGGACTTACGTGCTGCTCAGCCTAGTGCCACACGTGGTGGTGCCGATCCTTGCCACCACCGGGATCGCCGATATGGTAGTGGATTTTCGGCGGCGTCTACGGCCAGATAAAAGCCCGTGAAGCGCCGTCACGGCAGCGATTGTCGATGAACACCGTCTGGTGTCACGCCGGCGGCTGCGGACTATAGGGAATCGCCGCAGTAGATTCCGCTCAAATCCGCAGCTGCGAGTGGAGACCGTACGGACCAGGCGCGCGGCGGGCGCCGCCAAATGCAGGCTTGAACACGCGTTCATTTAGAGAAGGGTTGTACGATGGAAATTATTCTGCTCGAAAAGATTCATAACTTAGGCAAGCTAGGCGACAAGGTGCGGGTGCGTTCGGGATATGGCCGGAATTACCTGGTGCCACGCAAGAAAGCGGTTCCGGCGACCGCCGAGAATGTGGCTAAATTCGAGGCCCAGCGTGCGGACTTGGAGAAAGCGCAGCAGACGGCGCTTGATTCCGCGACCAGCCGTGCCGCGAAACTGGCAGGGCTCGAACTCACGATTAGCGCGAAAGCCGGTGGCGAAGGTAGGCTCTACGGATCAGTCGGCGCGGCGGAAATCTGCGCTGCGCTGGAAGCCGCTGGGCACAAGGTCGAAAAGCGCGAATTGCTGTTGCCGAGCGGCGTGTTGCGTAGCCTGGGGCGCCACCAGATTGAAATCAGTCTGCATGCTGAGCTCAACGCGCCTATTACGATCGTGGTCACGAGCGCGGAAGGCGGGCAGTAAGCGGCGCTGAAACGCCGTTATCGCGCTTGCGCAACAGCAGCCGATGGCCGCCGAATATCCAGGTAGATCTCACGCGGCGGACCGTAGTGTCGAATCACTGCGGGTCCCGCCGAATTCGCTCGAAGCCGAGCAATCCGTGCTCGGCGGTCTCATGCTCGATAACGACGCCTGGCTGCAAGTCTCGGAACGCATCAGTGTCACAGATTTCTATCGCCGCGATCACACGAATATCTTCCGTGGCATCGAGGCGCTCGCCAACGATGGCAAGCCTTACGATATCGTCACGCTCGCCGAATGGCTTGAGAGCAACGG
>JAYTEX010000151.1:0-11263 GCA_043734785.1 Pseudomonadota bacterium
CCGATGGTGTGATTTTTTTCACGTTTGCGTTGATCGGTCCAGTGCAATTAATCGCACGCTTGATCATCATCACCCTTGGCAGCAGAGCTTCGATTGCCCGCCTCGGCGCATTCACGTCGGCACTCGTGCCGTTGTCCATTTTGCTGTTGATTTTCGCGCCCTATCAAACGGGGTGGCTGTGCGTGTTCGCTGCGTGTTTCGGGACCGGCCACGGTATTACCACCATTCTGCGCGGTACGGCGCCCATCGAGTGGTTGGGGCGCGAGCATTTTGGACGGACCATGGGTGCGATTGCGTTGCCGATGATGATCGCGATGGCGCTCGCGCCTTCGCTGACGGCCTACGCCTGGTCGGCATCCGGGAACAGCGAGTTCATGCTGTGGATGATATTCGCCGGTTCTCTGCTGGGCGTCGTGGGCTACTGGCTGGCGGTATTGTCGCGTCGTAAGGCGCGCCGCGCGGCGAAGGCGACCTAAGTCGCAGGCCGAATCGGCGTTCTACCAACGCCCTGAGGCGCCGTCGCCACCGAACGATCCGCCTTCGTCCCCACCCCCACCCCACCTCCATCTCTGCCTTCAATCAATCACCCTGAGTATCTGTTCCACACCGGCAATGACGCCGGTGCGGATATCTCCGGTTTTGAACGGCGGGACTATCCACTCATCGATAATCCGATTGCTCGTCGCGTCAATCAGTGCTCCTTCCAAGCCGTAACCGACTTCGATTCGCAACTGACGGTCTTTGACTGCGACAACCAGCAATGCGCCGTCGTCGATCCCTGTGCGACCTAACGTCCTGGCTTCGGCCACTCGCAACGCAAAGCTTTCGATGGGTTCGCCCTCGGTACTGGGCACTAAGAGCAACGCGACCTGCGCGCCTTTCGTCGCCGTGAAGTGGGTCAGCCGTGCCTCGAGTGCGGCGCCTTCCTCCGCGTTTAAGGTACCAGTGAGATCGGTAACCCAGCTCGCTCGCGGCGGCGCTCCAATCTCAGCCATCGCAGTCAAGCTCATCATCGTGAGCATGACGAACACGAGGTGGTGCAAGCTGCGCATTTTATAACGCGGAGTTATTTGCCGCACCTCACCTTGGGAGGCATAGCGATTGCGATCTCTTTTTGTCTGTCGCCGCGCCATTGCCCTGCACATTGTCTTGCGCGTTTTCCTACAAACGTGAAAGCGCAAGACCTACAGCGGTGATCCGCGGACCATGTGAATATCCGCGTGAATTTAACAAGGAGCTAAAGCAATGGTTGATACTCTATCCTCTCAGGCCTACAAGCAAATTGAACTTGTCGGCTCTTCTCCGGACGGCGTAGACGCGGCCGTGACAAACGCGTTGGATAGGGCTGCCCAGACTCTTCGTAAGCTCCGCTGGTTCGAAGTAGTATCGATTAGAGGCGGCATTGAAGACGATAAAATTAGAGAATGGCAAGTAACCCTTAAGGCTGCCTTTATTCTTGAGTGAGCGCAGGCGGTCTGGATAGCGACCCAACATACGCAGCCTCGGTACGCCGGGGCTTTTGCCGCTGCATGCATTGTGCACCCGGTTGCCCGCGCGGTATCCTCATCAGCGCGGCAAGCCTCGATGGGTCATTCAATTCAGCGGGTGGAGTGATATGTTCAAAGCAATCGTCATGATCAAACGCAAATCCGGCACGAGCATGGAAGAGTTCATCAACTATTACGAAACCCGGCACGCTCCGCTAGGGGCTAGCAAGGTCCCGAATCTGAAACGCTACGTTAGGCATTTCATTCGCCCGTATGGCAACGCAACCTACGGCGCCGATGCAGAGCCACCGTACGATGTGCTGACCGAAATTTGGTTCGACGACGAAGCCGATTTCAACCGTGGCATGGCCTATCTGACCGAACCAGAAACCGCCGCAATCATCGGCGCTGACGAAGATCAGTTGTTCGAACGTTCCTCGATTCGCTTCATGATTATGGAGGATCACGAAACCTCACTGCCGGTGAGTCTCTAGCCCAAATTTCTCGGCTATCGCCAGTGCTCGTTCACGCACGTGCTTGAAATCGAGGCGTTACTTACGGGTGCAACGCCTTGAACTCGTCATTAAGCTGTGCGATCTAGCGAGTGCTTTCTCAACTGTTCCAATTCTTCCAATCATCGGCGAAGTCCTGAACCGTTATCGCGCGCTTCAGGTTCAAATCCTTATCTAGGAGCTCGTAGATCACGTCGGTCTTACTTTCCATCGCAAAGTAGACAATCACCGCTTTCTCTTCTGCTCCTTCAATGTGGATCTCGCCCCCGGCACCGGTCGAGAAGCTGCCGGCCGGCTTGACCGAATGCACTTCGCCCGTCGGCGTGGGCTCGTAGAGGTGAAGGTCACCCTCAAGCACAAGCGTTTTAACCGCCGCTGCGTGGCGGTGGTAGAGACAGCGACCGTGCGGCTCAAATTTGACCAGCATCTCGGCGGTGCGTGCCGGGACGTTGACATCGAGGATCCGGTAGAAGCACCCGTCGGTGACGAACGGCTTCCAGTCGGTGTTGCTGGTGTCGAAGCGGAAGCTCTCGGTGTCGCTCTTTGCGCCCATACAAATCATGCTCATGCCATACTCCTTAATCTCGGTTGGTTTATCGGAGACGCGCCGCGGGTTCCACCCAACGGCGACCCATATCCTCGATGACCCGTTCGGTCTCTTCGACGGTCGCGAAGGCTTGATCGAAAATCGGCGTGAGATACAACTCATCAACCCCGGCCTCTCGATAAGCCCCCATTGCGTCCGGTCCAGCAGTCGTTACGGGTGCGACGAAGATTTCAAATCCGCGACGGCTTCGCCCTCTTGCGCTGAGTAGTTCGTCAAGACGCGCAATCTTCGCCTGTGACTCTTCCGGTGTCAGGTTGAAGCCGCACCAGCCGTCGCCCCAATCGGCGGCGCGTTTCAGGGCCGCTTCGCTCTGGCCGCCGACAATAATCGGAATCTTGCCACCTCTGGGCGGCTTCGGATACGAGCGCGCGCGAGAAAACGAGACGAACTCGCCCGCGTAATGACTCGTCTCGTCTTCCCAGAGTCGACGCATCGCCTCGACCGACTCACGGGCCCGCGCGGCGCGTCGCTCCCAGGGAATGCCGAGCGCTTGGAACTCCTCTTCGAGCCAGCCGATGCCGGTGCCGAACAGGAAACGACCGCCACTCAAGAAATCCAGCGACGCCGCGAGCTTCGCGAGGAGTAATGGGTTGTACTCGGGAACCAGACAGACACCGGTCGCGAGGCGGATTCGGCTGGTCACGGCCGCGGCGTAAGCGAGCGCCACGAACGGATTCAGGATTGAGGTGTCACCGGGCACCGGGGGTGCGGTTGATGACCGCGCGTAGGGATATTCCGAGCGGATCTCGTCGAAGAAGACGATGTGCTCTCCGGTCCAAAGCGTGTCAAAGCCTACTCGCTCGGCGGTTCGAGCGGCGCTCGCGAGCAGCTCCGGCCGGGCGAGGTTGGCGAGGCCGATAGCGAAGAAGCCGATCTTCACAAGAGTTCTCCGTTCATTGGCGGTGGTGAATTCGAGGCACGGCAGGTTCCCGAATGATTTCCCTGCACGATTGCCGTAGCGTACGAAGACCTACTATAGTTCCGAGCCACTCGTGATGGCAATTCGGTGCATGCAGAAAACCCCCGGAGACGCGCTGCCCGCCACTGTCGGCGGCAAGATTTTCAAGTACCGCTTGCGTGAGTTACAGCGGTGAGTTCGGTGCCTGCCGATGTTCTGTATAGAAGTGGCGGACAGCGTCGCCACCAGTACCATCAATCGCCCTGAGGTGCACAACGCGTTTCGCGAGCAGACCATGCACGAGCTTATCGCCGTGTTCAGCCACACACGCTGCAGCGCTTGGCTGGATCAATCGCGTTGTTCCGGATCACGAACTCGACGCGGCCGTGGACCAGTGGTGTCGAATACTGCTCGCCAACAGCCCACAAGCTATGCGGCTTTCCAAAGTGTCTTTGAACTTCGACGGCGATATGGCGCTGGCTTCGGTGCGCCATGGTTTCGAGACCCTGCACCACGTGTATGACACCGAGGAATTTCACGAGGGCACGCGGGCGTTCCTTGAACGTCGGAAGCCTCGTTTTCGTTGATTCACCCAAGCGCGCTCGATTGGTGAGACGCGATTCGTTGCTCGCGCCGCTGGCGCCGTCGGAATTAAACTCCAGCGGCCGTCGATTTCATCTAAAAGATGCGGTTACCCTTATCCGTTATGCCGGGGTTTAGCATTCACCGTTGCGGTCATTCACGGCCGTGGATTTTTGCGTTGACGAACGAAATTAAAGAGGAATTTTGTAGTGACTAATACTCCACAAGTGAGCCAGGTCTATCATCACACCCTTGTCGATAGCGAGCGCTGGCAAAAATATCATCCGCGCGATGGGGATATAGCGATCGTCACAGCATACAAAGGCGGCACCACATGGATGCAAGCAATTTGCGGCGCCTTGGTGTTTCAATCGGCTGAACCGCCGGAATCGCTTGATGCGATATCGCCGTGGGTAGAAGCCGTATTCGAACCGATCGATGAGCTTGTTCAGCGCATCGACGAATTAACACATCGACGCTACGTAAAGACCCATCTGCCGATGACGGCGGTACCGTATTTCGAACAGTTGCGTTACATCTTTGTCGGGCGTGATGGTCGCGATGTTTTTATGTCTTGGTGGAATCATTGGAACAATATGAAACCGGAAGTGCTGCAAGCATTAGCGGAAAGGCCTGACCGTAAGGGACCGCCGATGCCGCCACCTCCCGAGAGCATCAACGCCGCATTTGATGATTGGATTAGTCAGTCATCGTATCCGTGGGAAAAAGATGGCTACCCCGTGTGGTCGCATCACTACCATGCGCAGACTTGGTGGAATTATCGGCATTTAGATAATCTCTTGTTTGTGCATTTTCAAGACCTCCTTGACGATCTCGAAGGCCAAATGCGTCGCATTAGTGCATTTCTGGATATCCCCATCAACGAATCCATCTGGGCTAATTTAGTGCACTCCGTCACGTTCGACGAAATGAAAGAGAACTCCGATAGGCGTGCACCGGGCGCGCGCAGAGGCACTTGGAAAGATTCCAAGAATTTCTTTCACAAGGGCACTAATCGGCGCTGGGAGAGCGTGCTTAAACCGTCCCAGACAGAACGTTACGAAGCCTTGATCAAGAATTTGATGGAACCGAATTTGGTGCGGTGGATGGTGCACGATGAAGGGTTTCTGGATCCAAAAGAGTTGCGATAATGACGAGAACGCTTTAAGCGGCTATGCGGGCGCTTTGACATCTCTGCCGATGTTTTCCTTTGAAGGCCCCCAAGCACGCCTAGGCTCGACGATCGCAGCCTGGGCGGTAGGATGCTGATACGAGAGACTGCCCTCAGTTAAGTACCCTCCACGAAGGCGAAATTTATATGGACACCAATATTGCCCAAGCCCCCGGGTCATTGGTATGCCGCTGCGGCGCATGCCGAATTGCTGTGTGCGACCCGACCTTGCGGTACCGAATCGAATGTCTGTGCTGCGACTGTCGCCAACGCTTGTTGAACTCGGCGCGCCGACGAATTGGCAATAAAGTTCCATCGGCAATCGCGGCATACGGGCGCGGTGTCGATCTCCTGTACTTTGCCAACGCGCTCAGGGTCGACGACGATTCACACGCGCTGCTCGAATTTTCGAAGCTGCGCGAGGATGCGTTCAACACCACAGCAATGTCGACTTGTTGCGGTACCGTCATGTGTGGCGCGCATCCAGCGTTCGAGGGTGCGGCCATCTGGGCGACGCCTGATAGTTGTACGGTCAACGCTTGCTTGAGCATGTCACCACAGTTTTATCTTTTTTCCTGCGACTTCCCGGCGGATAAATACGCGTCCCTGCCGATGCAGCACACCATACCGACAGTGATCTGTGTGTCTGACAAAATTGATAGCGCGCCCCTCGTTGAACTTTTGACTGCCGTGCGAGCGCCACTGGCGGCAACATACGCCGACAATCGTCACACCACGTTCGAACAGCTATGCGCCAGCCGTCCAATAGAAATCGACAACGCCTGTTACGAAGAAAGCCGTATCGGGAAACCATCGACAGGTGAGGCGGCATCATTTAGCGTGCAGGTCGCTTGAAGACGCCGTCGAAGGGAATAACAGTGCCAGCTCGAAGCTGTGAACCTTCCCCTCGTCTTATTTAGAGGTATTGTTAGCGGTTAACAGCAGCACGTCGCTAACGTATCGGCACAGTGTGGCGGCTGAATGATGCGCGCCCGATAACCACCCGCAGGCAGTCAACAAGGGTTGCATCGTAAACACAAAATCTGGGACAGCCTCCACATGTTCTATACTGCCCGCGCGACGATCCCTTTTTAGACGAGTAACCCGCCCCGCGGATACCCGGAAAGGGCCGCATAGCCACCTCTCTGGACTCGCCGAGGAGACAAATGATGAAACTCGCCCTCTATCTCCCCAATTTCCGCGAAAAGGTCACCGTCAAGGAAATCGAGGACCTCACGAACCTTGCCGAAACGCTCGACTTCGACTCGGTCTGGACGCTGGACCGAATCGTCGTGCCCGAAGCTTCGGACCACCAGAAGCTTCAGCACTCGTTTGGCATGATGGACCAGTTCCCGAAGGCGCTGCCGGTGTCCGCGCGCGGTCAGTGGCTGCACGGAATGCCGCTCATCCCGTGGCTGGCGGCGAAGACCAAGAAGCTGCGCATAGGCATGAGCATCATCGACACACCGTACCGTGCGCCCGGCGTGCTGGCCGGCGAGATTGCGACCGTCGACCATTTGTCGAACGGAAGAGTGAACGTCGGCCTCGGATCTGGCTGGATGCCCGAGGAGTTCGCGGCGGCGAGCGCCACGCATATCTTTCCCAAGCGACACAAGCATGTGCGCGAGACGATCGAAGTGCTGCAGGGGATCTGGGCGAACGATCTCTTTGAGTACCACGGCGAGTTTGCCGATTTCGAGCGCTGCGGCTTCGGCATCAAGCCGCTGCAGAAGCCTTATCCGCCCATTTACTTCAGCGGCCTCAAAGATCCGAAGCGCTCCGCGCGCCGCATCGCTAAGTACGGCCTGGCAGGCTGGATCGGCATCCAGGACACGCCCGAGGAAATCGTCCGTTGGCGCAGCGAGATCCAGCGCGAGCTCACTGAGCTCGGCAGTGCTCGCTCTCTCGACGACGGCTTCGACATGTGCAGCATGATCTGGTTCGCCATCACCGACGCGCCCTCCGATCAGACCGCGAACGGCAAGTTGAGCAACCTGCTCGTGGGTACGGCGGCCCAAATTACCGACAACCTCAAGCGATTCAGAGATGCCGGGCTGAGCATGCCCCTGCTATGGCCGCCCTTCAGCGGAGTGCCGGTCTCCAAGACACTTGATGACCTGAAGCAGCTGGTGCACGAAATCATGCCCAAGGTGAACGCCAGTTGAGTTAGAACCGGACTGACCGCGTATCAGGGTGCCGCGCGTATCAGGGTGCCGGAGCTTTGCTTATTTGCTTATTGTCGCGGGGGCCGTACCACAGCCGTTGCGGAGTATCCCGACAACGTCGAGCCCAATAAGCAAAGCTCCGGCACCGTTCTGGGCCCGAATGCTACAAAGCGAGACCTGACCCCTTGCCCCAGACCTGACCCCTTGCCCCTACGGCCGTGGTACTTCTGATGATCGCCACGTTGAGCGGCTAACGAACTATCGGTGGCGGTCTCGGCCTGCCGTTACGGCGATCTCCGCTTGGACTCGGACGCTCTGCAGGCGGTGGCGGCGGTGGGGGTTTGGGCGTTGCCATAAGCACCTAGGTTAGACAAACGGACGCGGCTCGTCTACATCCCCACCAATCTGTTTCTGGTGCGTTACTGGCCGATTCGCCAGCGGTAATAACTCATCCATGCCATCCCAAAGAGTCATTTCCGCGCGCCCTGATCCACTACGCGTGACCGGGCCGATGCGAGAGCCCGCCGCCTAGCGCATCCTCCGCGAGCATTTCGGCTATCAACTCATCCTGCACCCGATCGCGAGCCCCACCATTGGCAAGGTGCGCGGTATACCACTGCACGATCAGGCCCGACACATTATCTTCGTGCCGATCGCGGAACACTGAAGTATCGATGCCGCTCGCTTCGCAGATCCGCTCAATCGGCGTCCAGTCGAATGAGATGTCGCCGGATGTCGAATCGCGGGCGAGTTTCAGATCTGAGAATTCGCGATCGTCCGGGATGCAAATTGTGACGGGCGTTTTTTCCATGCGCGAAGCCTACCTCGCCTCACGGGTTGGCGCATAGGGTTCACGTAGGCGCTTCCTGGCTTGTCGCCGGCTATGGCTTTAAGGCAGCCGCAGGAAGCGTTGGTTCGCCTCCCACGGCCTAACCACTTTGCAAACCGACAGGGGTTCGCGCATGGCTACTCGCCATTTTATCCGATCACGCCACGTGTGCGACTTCCTGCCTATATTCGCCGGGAGATCTGCATGACTAGATATCGCATGGACGATGGCACCATCGTCGACACCGACAAAGCGTCTCAATCGTGGAAGGAAGACACCCGCTGGGATGGGAATAACCATATCAGCCTCGCCACTGGATCGCAGTGGGACCACCAGACACTGTATCGATCCAGCAAGGGCCGCTATTACATTGAACACACCTCGAAATGGCAGGGTCGCACCCCGAGCGCTGAATGGGCAGACCCTCGCGCTGCGGCCGCTTGGCTAACGCTCAATGATGAAGATGTCCTGCCCGATCTTGCCGAGGCATTAGCGGAAGTGACCGAGTAGTCGACCGCACTGAGCGGTCACTGAGCCGCGTTCCCACCCTGACCGGCCTGAGCGTGTCCTGGGCTATAGGTGGTCTCCCTCCACTTAGATACAGCGTCGCGGCCCCGACCACACCCCTGGTATCGCATGCTATCCTAAACAGGCACCAGCATCTGGATGACCCATGACCCATGACCAAGCCTCTGTTGCCTTCATTCGCAAAGCCGCCCGTGGTGGAAGTGGTTATTGGTGTTCAATTCACGGCACTGCCGAATTATTCGAATGCATTGGCCGGCTGGTATTGGAAGACGTTCCTTGAACCGTCTTGGTCTGTTGCGAATGAGGTACCGCGCTTAGACGACGCCTTTGAGGTTTTCGACGACGCTGGGCGGTGGAGCGCAAAGCCCCAGTTAATTGTCAGTCAAGCGCCTAGGCCTGAGCGCTTGCATATCGCGAATCCTGAAACGGGCCGCCTAATTCAAGTTCAAGATACGCGGTTCCTTTTGAATTGGCGCATAGGCGCGAATGATCAGACCTACCCCACTTACAGAGTTTTGGTTAACGAATTCTGTGCGCATCTTGATAATTTCAGGCGGTTCGTAAAGGAGTCCGGGAATGCTCCGTTGGAGCTCAATCAGTGGGAGGTTACCTACTTGAATCACATTCCAAAGGGTGATCTTTGGCAAAGCGTATCCGACTGGCCGCAGCTATTGCCGTTCCTAAAAACGCCGGGAGAAGGCGCAAGAGACCAGTTTCTGGAGTCTTTTCGAGGTGAATGGGCGCTAACCCTTCCTAACAAGGAAGGCCGACTGCACATCGCGTTGCAGCATGCGCGCACGAGCACAGCGCCGATGCAGGAAATTATTTTTCTACAATTGATGGCGCGGGGACCAATGATAACGCAAGTAATCCACGAGGATCTGGAGAAGGGTCACTGCGCGGTGGTGAAGTCCTTTGCCGAAATAACATCAAAAGAAGCGCACAAGAATTGGGGACGAATTCGATGAATGCACCGGCAAGAATTCTCGGCGAGACGACCACGCTCGGGAGCAACACATTAACGTTCGCTCCAGGCGGGCTGGAAAATAATGCGATGTTCTACGCAGAGGCAATAGCCCTCAGGGCAAGTGCGGTTGCATGGAACCGCGTATTGTCGATGATCGAGGGCTTTAAGCAGCTTAAGCCTGATTGGGACGGAGAAGGCGGCGTGGCACCGCGACTATCAATCATCGATAGCGTGCTTCGGCTTCTCAAAGAGTTTCGATCAACAGGGAAGCCTGCGCCTTCACGGGCTGCTGTTACACCAGACGGCGCAATCTTTGTGGAATGGCAAGAGCCCGATTACTACATGGATTTGGAGTCCGATACGCCCGGGGTGGGAAGAATTCTTCTCGCTCTTTTTGAAGCGGTGCCTGAGGTTATTAACATAACCTGGGAGAAACCAGAAATCCTACTGGACCAATCGACAATCACAGGATGGATACCGGCTGGTGCTCCGCTCGATCAGAATCGAGTTCTCGCTGCATAGCGATCCCAGGCAATGGCGGAGGAGTCCGACCCAGTAGGGCCACACGAGCTGCTGCTACGTCGCATCCTTAACCGACAGCCCGATTATATTGATATGTCATTGCCCATGCCTGTTATGCGCTTGGCCTTTCGACCTACTGACACAGACGTTAACGGCCTTTCGTTATTTCGCTCTCTGTTTTCTACTCCTCGCGACATTGTGCAGTCGGGTCACAACCCGGCAGGCTATTACGTTTCGGAATTACCCCACGACGGCATCGTGAAGATTAGGTGTGACCGTACAACCTGATCCCCAATGCGGCCAGCCGCAGGGTCACTCGCTGATACCAGAAATTCGCACCGATACGCGCACATCGACCCAGGTATTGCAGCTAAAACTAGCCGAACTCGCGTCTAAGCGTATCGTTCATTCGCCCTAAATCCGAATCAACCGAATGGGCCGAGTGAACGCAGGCAAGCCGCGACACTGGCTCATTTACAGCCAGGACACACCGCGCCGTCGGTGGGATCTTCCTGCAGAGACTTCACGCAATAAGGGCAAGTTCTATCCTGCAGGATGGCCGCAGGTATCCGCACCTGTACCGCAAACCGACCGACGCACAGCCCGCAGGTTCGACGATAGGGGGCGACCCCAGGCCCGTGCATGGGGCGCTTTCGGCATGCTTGCTCGTAGGCGTGATTCTCGTTACGCAGTAACGGCGTCGCAGTGTCCGGCTAGAACTTGATGCCGGGCGGAAGCTGGGGGCGATATTAGCCGAGGCGCCGAAGAATCAGGGCGCAATCCCAGGCAAGACCGGTACCAAAGGCGTACCGGTCCTAGACGCAACCCCTACCCTCGCCGATCTCGGCATAACCAAGAAAACCAGCGCTCAGGCTCACCGATCGCAGGCGACCCTAGGCCGTGGCATGTGGGCTTTTCGTTACTGCGTAACGGCGCCGTAGTATTGCGAGGGGTCTCGCAGACGGGAGACGATCGCCTTTTCGGCCGCCGCGAGC
>JAYTEX010000152.1:0-20130 GCA_043734785.1 Pseudomonadota bacterium
GTATCCCTCTGCAGACGCGCGTGGTGGCAGACCACCTCTGTGAGCAACGCGATTTGGTCAGCAAGGGCGATCTGCTCGAACACCGCAGTTTGTTCGGCGAGGGTTTCCAGACCGAATATTTTCTTGTGCATCTGCTGCGCGCTACCCAACAAGACTAGATCAAGCGGCAACGCGCTCAGCCCAAGTGGCAGGCTCAAGGTAGTGAACGCCGCCCAGGGCTTGAGTTGCTCGGCAGCGTCGCGACTTACCCCATAACCGCTCAACAAATCGGCCGTGCGCTCGAACAACGACTGGCCAATCACCTGGCTGAGTCGATGTTCATCCTGGAAGCGCATGCTTTGCCCAATCTGCAGCATGGTGTCTAAGTCCAGCACCATTTCCATCCCGAACTGCGTGCTCGCGATGAGTTTCTGGGTCACCGCCGGACTGGGTTGTCCCACGGCGGAGGCCGCAAGGTGAATAGTGCCGAACAGAAAACTCGGCGCTTGGCCCTGACCGCGTACTTCCCACAAGAGACTGTCTGCGTAACTGACCGCGCCGGGCGCATGATGAATGAGCGGCAGACACTCGAACGCCGCCGCCATGCGCGGCAACCAGACCAGGCAGACCGCCAGGATGACCGCCGGTCCTACTGCACGCTGACAGCAGCGTGCGCGTGCCATCACCCATACCCGGCAACTCATGCCGGCGCGTCGTCTCCCAGCGCCAAGGTCGGCGCGGGGTCGATGGCTTGCAGTGCCGCCAGTGCCGCGCTCCGTCGTGGATGCGCGAGCCAATCGAGGTCCGACTCGACGTGGCGGCCGTGCATGCGCATGAGTCGCACCTGGGAAAGCGGTTGCGGCGTAACCTTAAGGCGGTCCAGCACCTGGACCGCAGCCGCGCGATCGTTGCAGATCAGGCACATATCGCAGCCAGCCGCGAGTGCCATATGCGCTCGTTCGACGTGACCGGCGGTGACTGCGGCGCCAGACATACTGAGATCGTCGCTGAAAATCGCACCCTGGAACTTGAGTTCCTTGCGCAGCACGTCTTCGAGCCAGATCCGGGAATAACCCACCGGCACCGAGTCGATTGCTGGAAACAGCAGGTGGGCCGGCATCATGCCCTCGATACCGGCCGCCGCAAGAAGACGAAACGGCACCAGATCCCGGTGGCGCAGAGTGTCCAAATCCCGGCGATCGATCGGCAACTCGTGATGCGAATCGCCGGTCACTGATCCATGCCCAGGAAAGTGCTTGCCAACCGCCGCCATGCCGGCCGCATGCATTCCCCGCACATAGGCCTGGGCGAGCCGCGCCACGGTTTCAGGCGCGGCATGAAAGGCACGCTCGTTGATGATCTTGCTATGCGCGCAATACAGATCGAGGATGGGCGCAAAACTGAAATCAACCTCTGCTGCACGCAACTCGCTCGCCATCAGCCAACCTAGATCGGATGCCATCTTCATGGCGGCTTCAGGCGCGCGGTCATAACACTGGCCAAGGCGGATCAGCGGTGGCAATTCGCTAAATTCGGCCCTGAAGCGCTGGACCCGACCGCCTTCGTGATCGACGGCGATCAACAGGCGCGGGGTGCGTAGCCTATGGAGGGCACTCGTGAGCGCAGACAGTTGCGCGCGTGATTCGTAGTTGCGCGAAAACAGGATTACCCCGCCGACGAGCGGATGCCGCAGCAGTTCGCACTCCTCCGCCGTCAGCGCGGCGCCCTGCAAATCAATCATCAACGGACCGAGTGACATGGGGCTCTCAATCGTGAAATGGGCTTGCTGTAAACCCTCCCATGGTAATGGAATCCCCGCCGCCCAAAGCGTTTTTATTGCGCATCAAAAAAATCGCGGAATGCCATGCTCTTACGCCAGCCAAGGCCTCTCAGCCAAGCACCTGCCGGTATCAACCGGGCACCCGCCAGTATCAACGTGGCACCTGCCAGTATTCGCGGAGCCGCTCGCCCGCCACCTGCACCGCCATCACCAGCGACATGATCGCAAGCCCCGGCCCCAGCAACATATGCGGCGCGATCAGCAGAAACTGCATCGCTTCGCGCAGCATGCTGCCCCATGACGCCGTCGGCGGCTGAGCCCCGAGCCCGAGAAAGCTCATGCCAGCCTCCGCGGCGATCGCGCCAGCGAAGGCGAAAGTCGCTTCCACCAGTAACGGCCCCGCCAACAGCGGCACCACGTGTCGGCGCAAAATCTGCAAGGTCGGTGTGCCGAGCGCGTGCGCCACCAACACGTGCTCGCGGTGCTTAAGACTCGCGGTCTGCGTGCGCGCGAGGCGTGCGAAGCCCACCCAGCCGACCGCACAGAGCGCGAATGCCACATTGCTCAGGCCGGGTCCGAGCAACCCCGCGAGCGCAATCGCGAGCAGCAAACCTGGAAATGCCTGAAACAGATCTATGCAGCGGATCGCCAACAACTCGAACGTTCCGCCGTACCAGCCGGCGGCTATCCCGAACGCGGCACCGAAGCCGAGTGAAGCGGCGACCACCAGCGCCGCCAGCGGTGCTGAGATCGCCGCGCCGGCAATCACCCGGGGCGCGATGGCCCGCCCCAATTCATCCGCGCCGAGCCACAATCCCGCCCCGGGAGCCGCGAACATGCGCGGCAGATCGATGCGATTGAGGGTATCGCCCAGTAGAGGAGTGAAGAGCGCCGCCAGTCCCCACGCCCCAATGACGACCAGCCACCAGTCACGGCGCAGGCGATGGCTCATGCGGATAACTCCATACGCGGATCGCACCAGGCGCATACCAGATCAGTGACCGTGTTGATCAATACATAGGTGGTACTAATCATCAGCACGCAGGCCTGCAGCACCGGATAATCGCGGCGCTCGATCGCCTCGATCGTCAAGGTGCCAAGTCCCGGCCACGCAAACACCGTTTCGGTGATGACCGCACCGCCCAACAGAACCCCGAGCTGCATCCCAAAGACCGTGAGCACGGGAAGCGCCGCATTGCGCAGGGCATGGCGACGGAGTGTGACGGAGAAGGGCAGGCCGCGCGCTATCGCCGCGCGCAGATAGGGCTCACTTAGAACGCTGAGCAAGGCTGCGCGCAGCTGACGGGACAGGATCGCTGCGAGCCCAATACTCAACGTGGCCCCCGGCAGCACGACACTGAGCGGGGACTCAGCGCCGCCGATCGGCAGCCAGCCCAATTGCACGGCAAAGATCACGATGAGAATTGGACCCAGCACGAAACTCGGGAGTGCGCCGCCAATCAAGGCGAACCCCGCGCCGAGGTGATCGGGCAAACGCCGCGCACGCATCGCGCTCCATATTCCAAGCGGAAGTGCCATCAGAACTGCGAAACCAAGCGCCACTCCCGCCAATGCCGCGGTGTAAGGCGCACGGCTGGCCAACAGTTCGGCGATCGGTTGCTGGGTCTGTAGCGACACCCCGAAATCAAGCTGCGCGAGCCCGGTGTAGTACCGCACGAACTGCACGCCAAGCGGTACATCAAGACCCAGCGTATGCCGCAGGCTCTCGCGGTCTGCCGCCGTTGCGCGTTCACCCAGCATGACATCGACCGGATCACCCGGTATCAGATGGACCAAACAGAACACCAGCGCCGAAATAACAAAGATGGTCGCGCTCGCGACTGCGAGGCGGAGCAGCACGCGTTTCATGGGAGAGTACATGGTCGTCATCTCATCAAACCCTGGTATCGCGTTGCGGTATAACGCAGGTGGCTAAACCTGCGCCAGTTAATTACAGTGGTCGCCGGTTTCTTTCACAGGATCGGCGCGTGGCACGTTATCAATTCGAACCTGAATCCGAGGCTGAGGGGATCCTCTCACGCGGCACCCAGATCGCCCACACCGTCGTGCGTGCCTGCGGCTTTGTGCTGCTTTCGGTTGGGCTCTGGATTGCGCTCGCAGTGATTGCAGAAGCGTGGTCGCTTTATCAGGAACCGCAGAAGGTCGAGCGCTTTGCGCTCGCCATCGAAAAAGGCTCGCATCTGGATCGTGCGCTAGCCAGCACGACCAGCGGCCGCGCGCTCGCCAGCGAAGAAGACGCGCCCGCCGAACTCGGCGCACGCGCCCGGGTGTCACCCGCTACCGGCGCTGCCGGCAACCCCGAAGGGGCGAGTTTCCGGCTGTCCTATTTCGTCGCCTGGATCTTGATCATTCTGCTACTCATGCTGATCGGGCGCCTGGCCATTGCAGCGGTCAAAACGGGTGGCGAACTGGTGCTCTACGATCTGCATGTGAAGCGCTTTGTGCGAGAATTATTACGCGAATTGAAAGCGCCCTGAGCGAAATTAAGGGAAAACCTCGGCTCAGTCGATCAACACGGGCGTCCCGATCTCGACCTGCGCGAACAGTTCGAGGATGTCCGCATTGCGCATCCGGATACAACCACGCGACCCCACTTGTCCGACCGGCGTTTGGTCCGGCGTGCCGTGGAGGTAGATATAGCGCGCGTAGGTATCACACTCACCTCCCTGGTTAACGCCCGGCTCGCAACCCGATAGCCACAGAATCCGCGTCAGGATCCAATCACGTCCCGCTGGCTGGGTCGCGGCATAGGCCGGGGAATAATATTCGCCAGTGGCGATTCTGCCAGCGAACACCGTATTGGTTGGCGCATCGGTCCCGATTTTGGCCGCGATAACATGCTGTCCGCGCGGTGTGCATTCGCTGTTAAGACGCTCACCTGCGCCGTTTCGCGCTGTTGACACGGCATATTCTGCGATCAGGGTATCTGCGACATACCAGCGCAGTTGCTGACGCGCAAGATCGACTTCAATGCGCAGCGATGCGGACATCTGAATGGCCGTCAGCCAGATTCACTTAGCGGTTTGTTCAAACATGATGGTGGTGGCGGTCATTGCGCAATCCCGATCGAACCCGCTTCTGTGCCGATAATCCGCAACGTAGTCGAGCGCCACCAAGACTGTCAATTCAGTACGTGCCATGGATATGCTCGGTCTAGCCTGCGGGAACTTGTCCTAGCGCGGCGGTGCAGAGGCGACAAATGCGGCCACATCCTCGAGCACGGGCGCCAGCCAGCGCAGCGACCACGCCAGCGCGCCGACCAAGGTGATGTGGTTAACTTTTTCATAGAGCTTCACGCTCACCGGCACACCCGCGGCTCGCAGTCGCGTCGCAAGCCCGAGCGTGTTGCGCTGTGGATTGACCAGGGAGTCGCGCTGGGCCGCGCCAAGAAAGCTCCGCGGCGCGTTCGCCGTCACGTGGTCAATCGGTTGCGTGCCGAGCGGATAGTCGGGATGGAAGAATACCGGGCGCGTGTCTGGATTCGTCATCGGCAGAAAGTCGTACGGCCCGGCCAGGCCGATGAAACCGGCCAGTTCCGCTGGATCGTGCCCCGCGCCCCCTAGCCAACGGGCGTCGAGCGCGAGCATCGCAGCGTTGTAGGCACCAGCGCTGTGGCCCATCACGAATACCCTCTTCGGATTGCCACCGAGCGCGCCAGCCCACTTCAATGCATAGGCGAGGGCAAGGGCCGAATCCTCGAGAAAGGCTGGATAGCGGACCTCGGGGTAGAGTCGGTAGTCGGGAATGACCGTGAGCATCCCGCGCGAGGCAAGCGCTTCGCCGACAAAGCGGTACTGCGCGCGCTCGCCGCGGTTCCAGGATCCGCCGTAGAAGAACACCACCACCGGGTAGCCACCAACCGGTGGTGGCGCGCTGGGGACGTGGATGTCGAGCCGCTGGCGTGGCAGTGGACCGTAGGCCACCGCAGTCACGCTGCGGGCAGAACGCGGCGCCAGCCCGTTGAGGGAGGCGAGCGGCGTGCACGCGGCCAGCAGCACGATGACCATCAGCACCAACACCATCCACAGCAGTGGGTAGCCCAGTGACGACGGGTTCATGGGGCCCGAGTCTGCGCGAGTTGCTCTGTAAGGTTTTGCCGAATGCGCTCCAACCGCAGGTCTCCAGGCCAGGATTTCAATGATCGAGTAGCCGCAAGACGAAGGTGGCGACAAACGCAACCGCTAAAGCCCCGACTAACCAAATCAGCACGCGATTGCGCACGGCCAGCACTTCCATGCCGTCGGTGATGCGCTGTAGCTGCTCCACCATCTGGGCGACGAGCTTGGCCTGCGCCTCATCGCGTTGCTCAAGGGCCGCGATCCGATCGTTCAATTCCTGCGCGTCGGGCGCGTCGTGCGGAGCGCGCTGGGTGGCCGCGGCCTCCCACGTGTTGTTCAGCAGATTGCGCGACGCGGCGATGATCGCGGGCGTTCGCCGGGCCAGCTCCGCCCACGGCACCGTTTTAGCAATGATTGCGAGCCAGGGCCACGCCATTCGATGCGACCTAACCGACGAGCACTGGGTAAGGCCAGAAATAAGCAGCGCCGGCCCAGAATTCATCCGTGGTGCCGCAAATTGCCACCGCCCGCGAGGAAGCTTTGTTCATAACGCAATCTCCGTTCGACCAGATCGGACCCAGCGGAATTCGCGCTCAGCAGTACGGGATGTCATGCTTGCGCGCGAATTCCCATCGTCTAAGCACGGTCATGTGCCAGTGCCCTGATAGCTTACCGCATCGCTCGACATAGGATCCGCTGCCGCACAACCTTTTGCAGCACAGTAGAGACCGCCCAATGAGGAATCTAGGATTTTATGCCGCCCCGCCCTTCAATTTGACGGCGAGCCCAATGCTAATTCGCCGCCGCAACCTCTGACCAAAGCTGAATAGAACAGGGGGATTACTTACAATGCGGTGGAGAACCGCAAGCAACATAGAAGGAATCAACTTGAGATACTCGAAACCTGATGGTCGCGAAAGTCGTCCGGTGACGACTCACAACGGGAGATCCAGCATGAGGCATTTACTATTCGCAGCAGCACTAATCCTGACCACGGCGCCGGCACTCTCCGCTGATGTGGGTGTTTCCATCAGCATCGGGCAACCAGGCTTTTATGGTCGACTCGATATCGGCGGGTATCCGCAGCCACCAGTGATCTATCTCCAGCCCAGAGTGATCGATCGGGTACTAATGGATCGCCCTCCGATCTATCTGCGCGTCCCTCCCGGCCACGCCAAACATTGGCGCAAACACTGCCACGAATACGACGCCTGCGGCGAGCCGGTGTTCTTTGTGCAAGACCATTGGTACAACGACGTATATGTACCACGTCACCTGGATAATCATCGTTCTCCTCAAGAAACCCATCGCGATAAGAATCGAAAGCACCATGAGAAAAAGGGCCACGGCGAAGGTCGCGGGCATGGCCGCGATCATTAAATCTCTCGCCGGCAGGGATGGCTTTCTTGATCTAACTTTGGTGCAACCGATGCGCCAATTCGCTTAATCGAAGCCGCGCTCGCGCCAGACTCGGCGACCGTTGGGCTGCGCGCGCCGGGCTCCATTTATGGCGCACCAGATCGCCGAGTCGAGCGTTATAGCCGATACCCTGCCTAGCGACTACGCCGATTTCCTTGACCAGATCAAGCCGCGCCGCGCATGGCGAGCCAGGCCCAGCAAGTGCTGCTTTGAATCAACCAGCAGGTCGGGCTGTACCGGCAAAACTCCACTTTTACCAATCAGCGCGCGCATCGCCAGGTGATCAGCGAGCAACCACGACTCCAGCTCGCTCCCGCACTGCAACTCGCAGCAACAGATTAGGTGGGCGGACCAACGCGCCAAACCACTCATCGAGCAGTGTCGATGGGCATGCAGCCCGAGCCAGATCGGTCAGGATTACGACCGCGTGGTGTTGCGCCATCCGGCACCAAGAGGTCATCCGTGAACGCAAATATCCAAAGCCGTCTCTGCGAAGTAACACCTGGGCTTCCATGTCCGCCCCCAACTCGGCGAGAAGACGTTGACCCACCGTCTCGCTCAAGACGTCTTCGGATGCCAAAGCAATCGGGATCACTGCCAGAACCCAAGTTGATTGACGGTTGCCGGCCTCGCCTTGGGGAGTACCACTTCGGCCACCGTGAACCCAGCCTCCAGTGCCTGGCTTTCCTCCGGGCGCAAGGTACGTCCAGTAGTACCCTCGGCACTGCTCTCCAGCAGCACCACGCCACAGCCGTCGATCCCCGCGTTACTCAACAGTGCTTCGCTGTGGGTGGTGACGAGAACTTGCCGCTTCGATTTGCGGTCGCGCTGCAGCATGAGGGGATTTCCTTAATGCGCTGCGCCCCTTTCCCCTCAGGCTTGAAACCCAGCTCGTAGCGCCAGTACAGCGGTCCATCTGGGCTTTCGGCGAGTTGAACCTCAATGCTGCACTTCTGGGTCGCGGCGCGCGCGTAGACAACGAAGCTTCGCAATGCCATCGCGGTCGCTGACGGCAGTTTGTAGCCCACCGCCACGAGGGTTACAGATGTCCCGAAGAAAGCGGAAAACATCTAGCAAATTGGATTTTCCGGATGCATTGGGTCCCAGCACATAAGTCACCGCACGCAGTGGAACTTCCAGTGTCCGAAAATTGCGCCAGTTCTTCAGCTTGATTCGAGTGATAAACATGTGCTGCTCCTTACAACGTACAGGAAGGATAAGCGCCCCTTTGCGCGTAATCGAGTGAAGTTGCGTGCCGCATGTCTCGATTCGGACCGCGTCATCCATCCATTCCCGACGCCTGAATACGACGCTACGGCGCGCGGCGGACATTCGTTGCTACGCGGTTGACATTGATTAAGCCATCGAACCTGTCGGACGGCTGCCAGCGGGACTTGATCTCGTCGGTTGCCTTCCAGCCGCGCAGATCGAGTCCGTTGTGAAGCGGAATGAAACCGCCCTGATCGGTGCGCCGGCCTCCGGCCCGGCGTTAGTTGCGGGAAACTCCTTCAATCGGATATTCCGAAACTCGACCGGTAAGCCTTCGCTTTCCAAGCCGATATAACCCTTGCGTCAGTTGCAGTTCGCGCCGCCGGACACTTCCTTCCAGTTCACGCTGAGTCGCAGCACCCCGTTGGTGGCCACGATCGGGTAGTGGTTTCATTCGGGCGACGGCTTGCTGCGTTCCTCGGCGGGAAAGCCGCGTTCGCCCCTGTTTCGGCCGAAAGGCTTCATCGTCGAACCGTAACCGTGGATGGGGAACACGTCGCCGTGTGTGGTGTACCACTCGTTCTTGCCGTTCGCGTTGTAACCGTGATTGAGCACTTGCACCTCGATCGCGTGGAGGAACGGTGTCAATTCGGTGGCTGTCCCAGACTCGTCGCTAACCATTAACCCAAACACCGCCAGCGCTGATGCGATATCTTGGTGGCTAGTTTGCGCCAATATGCCAATAAGCAAAGCTCCGGCACCTTTTCCTGTCAGTTATCCCACACAGTGGGCTTGCCACCGCGAGGCCGACCGCGCATCGCTTCGCGCTTACGGGTTGCTCTCGGCGTGCGCCTCCGTCGCCGATGCAAGCCGGGTAACGAGTACCTTGTCGATGCGGTGATCGTCCATGTCGACGACTTCGAAGCGATAACCCTCTACCACGAATGCTTCTGTTTCCCGGGGAATGTGGCCAAGCGCATGCATGACGAAGCCACCGAGGGTGTGAAAATCCTCTTCGCGCTCCGCGGGCAGGACATCGGTGATGCTGAGCTTGGACTTGAGTTGTTCGATCGCGATACTGCCGTCGCACAACCACGAGCCGTCGTCGCGTTCGACAATGTCGCGTTCGTTAGCCGGGCGGTCCGGCTCGAGATCGCCCACGATCGATGTCACGACATCGGTCAAGGTCACGACACCTTGCACCTCGCCGTATTCACCGACCACCAACGCAAACTGCTGGCGCGAACGCCGGAATTTTTCCAACAGTTGGACCGTGGTCGACGATTTGGGTACGAAAAGCGCTGGGCGCAGCGCGGTTTCAATGGCGGCGGATGTGACGTTGGCAGTGCCACCCATACGCTTCAGCAGATCGACGATGGGCAACACGCCAAGCACATGTTCGAGACCCTCTCGGCAGACCACGACAC
Source organism: Pseudomonadota bacterium (assembly GCA_043734785.1). GTDB lineage: Bacteria > Pseudomonadota > Gammaproteobacteria > CAIKBL01. The sequence continues at coordinate 9,894 of JAYTEX010000152.1, forward strand.
GGCTGCACGCAGTTTCGAGTATCGTCCTCATGATAGTCGCGGGTTCGTCGCTGAGATCGACAAACTCGATATCGATACGTGGCGTCATGATCACGCCAACCCGCTGCTCGTCCAGGCGTAGAATGTTGGACACGAGTTCCTGCTCGCTCTCATGAAACACGCCGGCTTCGGCACCCTGTTCCATCAGCACTTCAATTTCGGCATTGCTGACCGGCAGCTCAGAGCGATGTTCGGCGCCTAGCACGCGCAGGATGATTTCGCTCGACGTCGAGAAAACCCACACCAGCGGACGCGCAAGGCGCGCCAGCCACGTCATCGGGATTGCGACCAGTGCGGCGATGGTCTCCGGCGCCCGCAGGGCGAGTCGTTTGGGGACAAGTTCGCCGACCACGACAGAAAAATAGGTAATGCCGATGACCGTGAGCGTCAGCGCGATCTCGTCGGCGTAGGCCGCAAGCCCGGGCTGGCGCGCAAGCCAGACGGCGAACGGATCGGCGATCGCCGATTCACCGACGGCGCCGCTGGTGATGCCGATGACGGTAATACCCACCTGAACGGTGGACAGGAACACGCTGGGTTGCGTATGCAATCCGAGCGCGGCGCGCGCACCGCGGTTGCCGGCCTCAGCCAGCGGTTGCAGCCGCGCCTTGCGCGAAGAAACCACAGCCAGCTCCGCCATTGCGAACAAGGCGTTGACTGCGATCAGGGCCACAAGTATCAGGATGTCCACGTGCGATTGAGGCGAAGAGCAGGCGCTGGCGCCTCAAGTTTTTCTCGTTTGAACAGAGGTAGTTCAGCATAACATGGCGCTCTCGCCGCTTTGCGTGATTCCGCGCAAGGTCAGTCGTTGCGGCGCCGCAGCGGCCAATCGTTGTGCACACCGGGCCTCCATGAGCGCCTCGGCTTCCGCTCGGCTCTGGGTACCGGAGTTTTGCTTATTCGATTATTGGGCCTTAACCATTAACCCAAACACCGCCAGCGCTGATGCGATATCCTGGTGGCTAGTTTGCGCCAATATGCAAATAAGCAAAGCTCCGGCACCGTTTCCGTTTTCGCCCGACGTTTCAAATTCGTCCCGTCCTCAGCAGCAAGTAACTCCTTGGTAGTCCCCCTCGCCCGCTTTCATCCGTAGGTTTTGACTGCATTGCGCTGGGGCCGCTACGATACCTCCATGAGTCCTCCCCCGATCGACCTCTCACCCTTGCGTAAGGCGCTTGCGATGCTGCGTGAAGCGTTGGTGTTCTGGAATGAGCAATCCGATGGTGCACCGTTAAAGCCGCATCTACGATCAGCGGTGATACAGTCCTTCGAATTCACTTACGAACTGTCGGTACGTCTGCTGCGCAGAGTGTTGATCGAACGGGTCGAGTCTGCCGATTTAATAGCAAGTCTGTCGTTTAACGATCTGTTACGGCGTGCGGCCGATGCTGGATTGATACCGGAGACAGCGCGATGGCGAGCGTGGCGCGAGATGCGCAATGCTACCAGCCACGCTTATGACGAAGCGACAGCCCAAGCAGTAGCAGCGCGTGCCGCGGCGTTCGCTGAAGACGCTGCGATTTTAGTCGACGCCTTGGGTGCAAGCCTTGCCGAGTAATCCCGCCCTAACGCGGCAGGTGGCGCTAACGCAAGCGCAGACACGTACTGTTCGCGATATCCTCGCCCGTGTTATTCCCGGTGCCGAAGTACACGTATTCGGCTCGCGCGCCACGGGATTTTCTCGTCCCTTCTCTGATCTCGATTTGCTAGTCCTCAAGCCCGCGCGATTGAGCTGGACCCAACGTGCTGACCTGCACGATCTGTTTGAGGCAAGCGACTTACCGTTTCTGGTGGATTTCGTCGAGTCTGGCGCGCTGGCTAAAGGCATGACCGACCGCGTGCGCGGTGAAAGCGTCCCGCTACAGGATCTATAGCGCTGCGAAGCGGTTGGATCGAAAGAGCGCGACGCCTCTCGTCAGGAACCTAGCGGACTTCGCCCTGATTTCGTCGTGTCAGCAACGCTCGCCCAGGCGAAATAACGTCGCTGTTGATCCCGAGCCAATGCGCGAGGACGCAAATCACGCTCGTTACCTGAGCAAACGCAGAAAGCCTCGGCAACAAGTGCCGCATGTCTCGATTCGGACCGCGTCATCCATCCATTCCCAACGCCTGAATAAGACGCTACGGCGCCGGGCGGACATTCGTTGCTACGCGGTTGACATTGATTAAGCCATCGAACTGGCCATGGAGATCCGTGTCATAACCGAGCACGCGCGGGCCGTGCACCACCAGACTGTCTTCATACCATAACGGCACATACGGCAGATCCGCCTGCAGTACTGCCTGAATCTGCCGGTAGCGTGCCGCGCGCGAGGGTTCATCCGGCGCAACCTCAGCCTGCTCGATCAACCGATCGACAATCGGGTTTGAATACCCTCCGCGGTTGGCGCCATCCGGCGGTATCGCTGCGCTGTGAAAGGCGTGGCGAAAAATATCCGGCTGCTGGAGACCGACCCAGGACAAGCCATAGAGCTCGAAGCGGCCCTGCTTGATATCGCCGTAGAAGGTGCCCCAGTCATAGGTCTGGATGGCGAGTTCTATGCCGACCACGTGCAACTGGTGCTGCAGGATCGCTGCGATGCGTCGACGGAAATGGTCATTGGAAGTCTTGTAACTCAGCCGCAGCGGATGCGCGAGGGAATAGCCTGCGGCGCCCAGCAACCTGCGCGCCGCGTCCGGATCAAACGGCACCCCGGGCAGGCCCGGGTATCCAGCCCAATGTTCCGGCACCAGAATGGCATTGGCGAGCCGTGCCTGCCCTTTAAAAACATGCTGCACCAGGCTGCTCCGGTCGATCGCAAGCGCAATCGCGCGCCGAATGCGCGCGTCGGCCGTCGGCCCCGTGACCAGATTTAAGCCAAGATAGGTGAACACCGTGCCCGCGCGTTGCTTGACTGTGATCTGCGGCTGCTGGGCTAGCCAAAGGGATAACTCCGGCGCGAAACCGCCCTGCGCAAGATCGAGTTCGCCGCGCGCGAGCTTTAAGGCGCGGGTAGTCTCATTCGGCACGACGATAAAATCGATGCGCTGTCCGTCGGCAATACGTTCGAGGGGCACGCGATGCGAGGTGGAAGTTGCATAGAGTTTGAACGGTCCACTGCCGATGGGCCGCTCGCCTAGGCGATCGCGCGCGGCATCAGTGGCGCGCAGGATGCCGATCACGAGCAAGCCGGGCAGCAGTGGATCAGCGCGACTCAAATGGAAATCGATGGTCGCGGGATCGATCACCTCAACCCGCGCAAGATGCGCTAGCGAGCCGCGATGAGGAGAGCCCCTCAATGGATCTAGGACGGCGCGGTAAGTAGCCGCGACATCCGTCGCCGTCAGCGGTGTGCCGTCGTGGAACTGCGCGGGCCGCCGCAAGCGGAAACGATAATGCGTCGGCGTCAGCACATCCCAGTGCGCAAGCGCGGGCACCGGCTTGAAGTTCGCATCGAAATCGACGAGCGTCGCGTAGAGCAGGCGACAAAGTCGCGCGGCATTGGCATCCGTCGCAAAACGGGGGTCCAGGGTCGCCGGCGCGGTAGGCAGGCCGAAGCGCAGGGTCGAGTCTACGGGCGGCGCGCACCCCGCCAGTAACCAGGCGAGCGCGGCGACTCGTGAAACTCTGAAAAAGTCCCTCCTGGACTTTTCACAGAACGGAAAGCAAAAAATGTGACTTTTGCTTTCCTTCATCTCCGCTGGTCTACGTCTTTTACAGCGTTCCCTGACCCGCGCGCGCGATCAGCGCGCGGGCTCGAAAACCGCAATCGACTCCACGTGCGAGGTATGCGGAAACATGTCGATTACGCCCGCCGCGCACAGACGGAAACCGCGATCGCGGGTGAGAATGGCCGCATCGCGCGCCAGGGTCACCGGATTGCACGAGACATAGACGATTCGGCGCGTCGCCGATAGATCTAACGCGCGCAGCACCTCTTCGGCGCCGCTGCGTGGCGGATCGAGCAGGATTTTGTCATAGGACTGCGCCGCTGCACGCGCCACACCCGCCGCGCTGAACAGATCAGCCTGCTGGAATTCGACATTCTGCAGATGATTGGCGTGCGCGTTCGCCTGCGCGCGCGCCACCAGGCCCGCTTCGCCTTCGATGCCTACCACCCGGCTAACTTGGCGCGCGATCGGCAAGGTGAAATTGCCCAGTCCACAGAACAAATCGAGGATCTGGTCGTTCGCTGCCGGGGCGAGCAAAGCGAGCGCCTGCGCGACTAATTTGCGATTAATCTCGGCGTTCACCTGCACGAAATCGCCGGGCTGGAACGCGAATACAAGATCGTCCAAGCGATACTGCAACGACACCGGCACGCTGACCGGCACGCTGCTCGCGACATTTCCCGCCTGCAGATAGATATACAGCCCGGTAGCGTGTTCGAAGGTGCGCAGGCGCTCTAGATCTGCGGTGGAAGGTGGCGCCAAATGTCGGATCAGGAGTAGCGTGATGGCGTCATCGGCCGCCACTTCAATCTGCGGGATGTGTTCCCTGATACTCAAACCATCCACCATCGCACGCAAGGCAGGCAGACGCTCGCCCACGCTCGGGATCAATACCGCGCAGTGGGAGATATCGGTAACGTAGTGCGACGATTTCTCGCGAAAGCCGATCAATACGCCGCCCTTCTTAGGGACTACCCGCACGCTCAAGCGGGCGCGGCGGCGATAGCCCCATAAAGAACCGGTCGTTGGCGGCAACACCACCGCAGGAATGACGTTGGCCTGATGACGCAGAAATTCGAGTAACACACTCTGTTTATGCTGGAGCTGCGCGCCTGGGTCGAGGTGCTGTAAGGAGCAGCCTCCGCACTGTGCCGCATGCGGACAGCGCGGCGTGACGCGCGCGGGATCCGCGCGCAGGATTGTCAAAGTCGCCGCCTCATCGTAGCGGCGGTGGCGTCGGGTCACGCGCGCCACCACCTGTTCGCCGGGCAGCGCGTCTGCGACAAACACGGCCTTACCAGCGAAACGCCCCACGCCACGCCCTTCGTGGGAAAGTCGGTCGATCTCGACTTCGTACTCGCGTGGCAGGTCGCGTTTGGCGCTCACGCGGCAACGGGCCAGGCGTTGAGGAACGTTTTAAAGTGAGGCTTGTTCTGTTCTTCCAGATAAGTCCTAAGGCGCGCTAATTCTTCGCCGTACTGGCGATCGTGCAGATTGCCGCGCATCCGTTCGAAGGCGAGATAGACCAGAAAGGTATTCAATACGTCGGTTTCGCAATAGGCGCGAATGTCGCTGAGATCTCCGGCCAGATAATGACCCCAGACATCGGCGCCGGTCATGCCGAGCTTGCCAGGGAAGCCCATCAGCGTCGCGATTTCATCGAGCTTCGCGACCGCGCGCGGCTGGTAACTCGCCAGTACGTCCATGAGATCAAGATGGCGCCAATGGTAACGACTCAGATAGTTGTTGTAGCGAAAGGTGGGGTCGTCGTGACCGACTTCCCAGTAGCGCGGCGCACTGACGCCATTGATGAGCGATCGGTAATGCAGCACAGGTAAATCGAAACCCCCGCCGTTCCACGAGACGATGGTCGGCGAATAGCGCTCGAGACCATCGTAGAAACGTCGCAGCAAGTCCGCTTCGCTCGAATCCTCTTCACCCAGTGACCACACGCTCAGGCGATCGTCATGCCTGAACACGGCCGCGATCGCGCACACGCGATGCAGATGATGACGCAGAAAATCCGACTGTCCGCCACTTTCCTGTTGACGTTTGGCCACCATCACCTTGGCCACATCCTCATCGCTCAAGCCCGCCAGATCCCACAGTCGGCGGGCGCCTTCGACGTCGGGCACGGTTTCGATATCGAACACCAGGCAATTAAAATTCATGGGTCAGACTCACCCCGGAAAGACTTTGGTGGAAAGATAACGATCCCCGCGATCGCAAATAATGACCACGATCGTCGCGTGAGTGACTTCAGTCGCCACGCGCAGGGCGGCCGCCAGCGCACCGCCGGCCGAGATGCCGCCGAAGATGCCTTCCTGGGCCGCCAGCAGGCGCGCAGTATCCTCGGCTTCTTGTTGGGTCACGTCGATGATGCGGTCGACCCGGTCGCGCTCGAAAATCTCCGGTACGTAGGGCGGCTTCCAGCGCCGTATGCCAGGAATGCTCGCCCCCTCAGCCGGTTGCACGCCTACAATCTGTACGGCGCGATTGCACTCCTTCAGATACCGCCCGGTCCCCATGATGGTGCCGGTGGTGCCCATCGCGCTCACAAAATGCGTGACTTCGCCTTGCGTGTCGCGCCAAATTTCGGGCCCGGTGGTTGCATAGTGCGCGAGCGAGTTATCCGGATTGGCGAATTGATCGAGTACCCGACCTTCGCCTTCCGACTGCATGCATCGCGCGAGATCGATCGCGGCTTCCATGCTCCCTTCTTTCGGCACCAGGATGATCTCCGCGCCATAGGCTTTCATGAGCGCGCGGCGCTCGACGCTCATGTTCTCTGGCATGATCAGGATCAAACGATAGCCGCGTACCGCTGCCACCATCGCAAGCGCGATGCCGGTATTGCCGCTGGTCGCTTCGATCAGCGTATCGCCGGGTTTAATTTCGCCCCGAGCCTCCGCCTGCAGGATCATATTGCACGCTGGACGGTCTTTGACCGACCCCGCAGGGTTGTGGCTTTCGAGTTTCGCGAGCAGCGTGTTGGTGGTCACCCCGGGCAAGCGCTGCAGGCGCACCAGTGGCGTGCCACCTATGGTGTCCTCAATGGTCGGATAGTTCATGGTGGGATTTTACGCGAGCAGCGCCACAGCTGTCTGTGTGCGCAAACGCGAGATAATCTAGACGGACAATCGCGCGCAGCGCCTTCCCATCTTAAATGGCCAAGACGGGGTGGCGGCTCGGTTGTGCCGTTAGAAGTGGTATCCGAACTGGAACAGGTGGAAATTCACACCCGGATTTTTGTCACCGATGCTCGCATTAGAGAGATGCTGGAAGCGGTACATGAATTCGTAGCGGCCCTGATCACCGAGCCGGAACCCACCGCCCACATGGCTGCCGAACGAGAAGCCAATATCGAAGTCCTTGTTTTCGATCTTGCTCGCGGTATGGCCGTGCGGGCCAACGCCCAGCTCAAGAAATGGCGCGAAACCGGCACTGACGTCGCGCTGCCAGCGCAATACGGGCGCAATATACACATCGACCAGTGAATCGTTGCCTGTGCGGCCCGGATTGCTGTCCCAAAAATTCACGCCGGCCTCCCAGTAACCGCCAAGGTACCAGCTCCCGGACGGCAGCCATTTCGCGTTCCAATCGATGGTGGCCACCGCACCATAGCGGTCGATTTCGGCATCCCCGGCGGAACTCCCGTACTCAAAGGCGATTTTGTCGATCGCGAACGCGGCACTGGTACTGACCAGCAAGGCCGAAAATAGCAGAGGACGGAGCCAATGATGGAACATGAGTGCGCACTTTCTTCAGGGTCGATAAATAAAAACCGGGCCAGGATGCAAGGCTAGCCGAGTCGTCCTATTGATTCAACCGCGGGTCACTACTAGGCGACAGGAAAATTTTTGCTCAGGACCAGGGCATCTTCGCGCCCTTCGCGGGCCGGATAGTAACCGCGCCGTAGCGCAATCTGGCTAAAACCATTACGCGTATAGAGATAGCGCGCCGTCAGATTCGTCGGCCGAACCTCCAGGAACACGATGCTCGCGTGATGACGCACGGCGAGCTGCATGAGCTGGTCAAGAATCCGCTGTGCGTAGCCGCGCCGTTGATAGGCAGGGTCCACACAGATATTCAGGATGTGGGCCTCGTCCAAGATCACGACCATGATGCCATAGCCAATCAACTGTTCGCCGAGCAGCAGGCTCCAGCAACAGTACCCGGCTCGTAGGCAATCGCCGAAAATGCCGAGCGTCCAGGGGAACTCATAGGCCCGCAGTTCGACATCTATCACCCGCACGAGGTCACACTCCTGCATTGGCCGCAGGGTCGGCACCTGATCTGTCAGCACGGCTATCATCCGTGGGCCAGAAATACCCGTTGAGCGAACAGCAGATCCTGCCACGCGCGGCGTTTCTCGCTCGGCGAGCGCAGCAGGTACGCGGGATGATAGGTGACGACCAAGGGTATCTCGCAGACGCCGAAGACGTGGCGCTGGCCGCGCAACTTGCCAATCGGTGTTTGCACCTTGAGCAGGTTTTGCGCCGCGATACGGCCGACCGCCAGAATAATTTTAGGCTTTATCAGGGCGATCTGATTCAGCAGATAGGGTTCGCAGCACGCCATTTCCGTAGCCTGCGGATCGCGATTCGAAGGCGGCCGGCATTTCAGCATATTCGCGATATAGACCTGGCTGCGGGCCAAGCCGAGCGCCGCGAGCATTGAATTGAGGAGCTGGCCGGCACGCCCCACGAATGGCTCACCGCGCTTGTCTTCTTCCGCACCAGGCGCCTCACCGATCACGAGCCACTCGGCCTGTTTGTTGCCCACGCCGAACACCGTCTGCGTCCGTGCCTGATGCAACTCACAGCGCGTGCACGCCGCCACCCGAGTGGCGAGCGTCTCCCAATCCATCAGCGCGGATGAGGGATCGGTGGCTGGGGCGCGCTCAGTGCTCGGCAGATTTTCAGGTGCGCGCGCCGTGACATTCGCGGGTTCGAGGATCCGCCGAACCCAAGTCTCTACCCCCATTGCCTCTAGATACGCCCGGCGCCGGGCGCGCTCAGGTGCGTGCATGCAGCCTCCCTTTATCCCGCTTGTTCTCGTCGTCCAGCGTGGTGGTATCGAAAATTATCAGTCGGTCTTGCAGCGTGTTCTGTGGAGATCAGGTGCGGCCCGGCAGTCTGCCGCTTAGGCACCGCGCTTACGCTCGCGTCGGCGTCGCTGCAATTGGTTCAAGGTCATGATTGGACCAGAACTCGCATAGGCCACAAAGGCGAGTAACAGCACGATGGGCGGATTGACCGAAATGACGCCAAAGCCAAGCACCACCGCGAGCACCTTGACGAACGGCACTCGACTGCGCAGATCAAGATCCTTGAAGCTGTAGAACCGGATATTGCTTACCATCAACGCGGCACAGGTCACGGTCACGACAAATGTCAGTGCCACGATCAGCCCGTGGCCATGCAGGTCGTGGGTATCGAAGCACCAGATAAAACCGGCCACGACGGCGGCAGCGGCCGGACTCGGCAGGCCTCTGAAGAACTTCCGATCGCTGCTGGCCGACTGCGAATTGAAACGGGCCAGACGCAAGGCAGCGGCTGAGGCGTACACGAAGGCCGCGAGAAAGCCCAGCTTGCCCGCTTCGTGCAGCAACCATTCGTAGGCGAGGATGGCGGGCGCCACGCCGAAGGACACCATGTCCGCCAGGCTGTCGTACTCGGCGCCAAAGGCGCTCTGGGTGTTAGTCATGCGCGCAATGCGACCATCCAAACCGTCAAGCACCATGGCGATAAAAATCGCAATGGCCGCCGCTTCGTAATGCGCATGGATCGCCGACACAATCGCATAAAAACCCGCGAACAGCGCGCTGGTCGTGAGCAAATTGGGAAGCAAGTAAATACCGCGCCCGCGGCGGGGCGGCGCATCCTGCGGGAGTAGCAAGTGCGCGTTGCCTGGATCGGGCGCGTTGTCCATGAAGTCACGCCCTCCTGGCGCGGTTAAAGTGAAGTCCGCGACGCTAGCTTAGCCGGGCTAGCGTAATCGGTGAAGGCGCAGTCGTGGCAAGCAGACATTTCTCGAGGCGCGCTCAGTTCTTCGTCTGATCGACCAATCGATTGGCCTTGATCCACGGCATCATGCTGCGCAGACGCTCGCCGACTTCCTCAATGCCGTGGCCGCGCGAGATGCGCCGCTTGGCCTTGAGCACCGACGCGCCAGTCTTGTTCTCGCCCATCCATTCGCGCGCAAACTCGCCGTTCTGGATCTCCGCCAGGATTTTCTTCATTTCCCTACGCGTCTCATCGGTGACGATGCGCGGCCCGCGGGTGAAATCGCCGTACTCGGCGGTGTTCGAAATCGAATAGCGCATGTTGGCGATGCCGCCTTCGTAAATCAGATCGACGATAAGTTTCAGCTCATGCAGGCATTCGAAATAAGCCATCTCTGGCGCGTAACCGGCTTCGACCAGGGTGTCGTAACCAGCTTCGATCAGAGCCGTGACACCGCCACACAGCACCGTCTGCTCGCCGAACAAATCGGTTTCGGTTTCTTCCCGGAAATTGGTCTCGATAACGCCCGCGCGAGCGCC
>JAYTEX010000153.1:0-3381 GCA_043734785.1 Pseudomonadota bacterium
TGGTGACAGAAGGCAATCAATTCCGCTTCGAAAGCCGGGCCGGTCGCGATCCCCGGCATTGCCTGCACCACCGCCTTAACCTCTTCGCCCAGATCCTCATTGGGCACTCCGAACACCGCCGCGTCGGCTACCTGTGGATGGGTTATCAGCAGGTTCTCGCACTCCTGTGGATAGATGTTCACGCCCCCGGAAATGATCATGAAGGTCTTACGATCGGTCAGAAATAGGAAACCGTCCTGATCGACATAGCCGACATCGCCGACGGTACTCATGCTGCCATCCGCCGAGCGTGCTTCCTGGGTCTTGATTGAATCGTTGTAGTACTCGAACGGCGTCGCAGTCTTGAACCAGACAGTCCCGGGCGTACCAGTCGGGCACGCCAGTCCTTCTTCATCGAGAATATGCAGATCGCCGAGCAGCACTCGCCCAACGGTGCCGGGATGCGCCAGCCACTCTTGCGGGGTACACGCAGTGAAGCCGAGGCCCTCGGTCGCGCCGTAGTACTCGTGCACGATCGGCCCCCACCACTGCATCATCGCGTGTTTGACCTGCTCGGGACACGGCGCTGCCGCGTGGACCGCCATTTCGAGCGAGGACAAATCGTAGCGCAGGCGCGCCGCTTCGGGCAGCTTGAGCATGCGACTAAACATGGTCGGCACCAATTGACTGTGCGTCACACGATACTGCTCGACCAGCGCCAGATAGTGTTCTGGCTCGAAGCGCTCCATGATGATGGAGGTCGCGCCGTTGCGGATCGCGAGCCCGACCGCCGCCTGTGGCGCCGAATGATAGAGCGGTGCGGGGGACAAATAGACCATGTCGTTTCGATAACGCCACAATGCATCCACAAACTGGTAGAGCGGTAGCCAGGTCGCGGGCGGCACCGTGGCCAGTGGGCGCAGGATCCCTTTGGGGCGTCCTGTCGTGCCGGACGAATACAGCATCGCACAGCCGAGTTGTTCATCTACGATAGGCGTCGCGGGACAGGCCGCAATGGCGCTCGCGTAGTCGATGAACGGACCATCGTCTTCGCCCCCGTCAACGATCAAGTGCAGGCTCACGTGAGGGCACTGCTTGATCGCTTCGAGGGCGATTTCTCGGCGGGCACGCGAGGTAATCAACACTTTTGATTGACTGTCATTGACGATGAACGCGAGTTCATCCGCCGTCAGGTAAGAATTCACGCAGGTGTAGTAGAGCCCAGTGCGTTCACCCGCACCGCAGATTTCAAGATAGCGCGCATTGTTCTCCATGAAGATCGCGAAGTGATCGAGTCGTTCGAGACCATGCTGGCGCAGGAGATGTGCACAGCGATTCGCGCGTTCCTCGTATTCGGCATAGGTGACCACCTCCCCGCTATCGGCCATGATGAAACAAGGCTTGTCGGGATGGGTCTGGGCGTGAGCTCCTGGATACAAGGGCGTCTCCTTTATGCATGCAGATGGATTAGCAGGGCCGCGCGACCGGGTATGGCGTTACAGGTGCGCGCTCCCTGCCCTCCCAGCCTAACGGACTTCGCCGGTGCTTTGAACCATTGACGGGACAAAGTCGGTCATTCGTGTGACGCGTGGCGAGGCGTGCTGACCCGACCTTGCCCTTGCGCCAAAGCTGTGCGAGGGTTCGTCAATGGACCATTGATGCGTTTTTGAAGAGTGCCGCGCCTGGCGTCGTCGGCAGCGAGGCGATTAAATGGATTTTCACCAAGTTCCTGGTCGACAAAACCGGGCAATTTTTGAAACGCTACGGCAGCGTGGATACGCCGGAAAAAATCGCGCACGGCATTGAAGCGGCGCTATAACCCCCCTGTTGTTAATAGGAGTTGCCATGCAAATCGGTCTCTGCCAAATGGCTCAGAGTTTCGGTTACGACAAAATCACCGACGCACAGGTCTACGAGGAGGAGTTGAACAGCGGCATCCTCGCCGACGAACTGGGATACGACCTGGTGTCCATGGTCGAACACCATTTCGAGGACTACGCGCTGTGTCCGGACAATTTCGTTTATCTCGCGCACCTCGCTGCTAAAACCCGTCGCATCAAGCTCATGACCGGCGCGGTGATCGTGCCGTGGCATCTCCAACCATTGCGCGTGGCAGAACAAGTCGCACTGCTCGATCTCCTCAGCGGTGGACGGATGATTCTGGGTTTGGGCCGGGGGCTGTCCCGTCGTGAATACGCCCAGATGGGGGTGCCGATGGAAGAATCCCGATCGCGTTTCGACGAAGCCGTGCCGATGATTCTGCAGGCGCTGGAAACCGGCGTGATGGAAGCGCACGACGGCCCCTACTTCAAACAACCGCGCGCGATGATTCGGCCCCGCCCGACCAAGACTTTCAAAGGTCGTACCGCGCAGGTCGCAATGTCCGGCGATTCTGTGCTCGAGGCGGCCAAGCACGGCGTGAAGATGATGCAGTTCGCCTACAAGCCCATAGAAGTCCATCAGCAGGAAGTCAGAACTTATGCCAAGGCCTACCGTGTGCAACACAAGGAGGCGCCACCGGTGCCCTTCTTTGTGGATTTCTGTCTCTGCGATACCGACTCCGGCCGCGCGGCTGAGCTTGCCTCCAAGCATATCCGGCGTTATCTGCTCAGTTTGTTCCATCACTACGAAATGATGGGTGAGCACTTCACGGGCATCAAAGGCTACGAAGCGTACGGCGAAACCGCCAAGGTCATGCGGGAAGCCGGCGCGGAAGCGATCGCGGATGCCTATGTCGCGGGCCAAGTGTGGGGCACGCCACAGCAGATCCTGGATAAAATTCAGGCACGTCGGCAATTCGTGGGTGACTACGACGCGATGCTGTGCATGCGCTTTGCCGGCGCGCCATACGAGCTGGTGGAGCGCAGCCTGCGTACCTTCGCGAAGCACGTCATGCCAGAGCTCAAAAGCTGGAATACCGCGACGACGATGGCGGCCTGAGCCCCCTTCGCGCCACGTAAACGGCTTTCACGCTTTCAATCGCATGCGTTTTGCAGCGCCGGCGCGCCACAGCGTGCCGGCGACCACTTTTGAGCACCCCGCCTATCGGGGATTTGCCCACACGAGATTGCTGAGCGGTGAGGCCTGGCCTGGTCTCGCGGTGCTGAATGAGGCGCTCAATGGCGCGCGCCACACGAGCGGGCGCGCGCTTCGCTTCGCCGCGCAAACCCCCGCGTTACTCGCCGACGGCCTGCACTATGAAGCCCGGATCTTTGAGACCGGCGTGATAGCGACCCGGGAGCGCAACTGGCATGATCTGTTCAATGCGTTGATGTGGCTGGACCGGAGGCCGCTTAAATGCGCGGTCAATGCCGCTTATCTGCAGTCGTTGCGGGTAAACCAGGGCCCCGAACGCTCGCGATCGCAATACGCACTGACCCATTTCGATGAGGCGGGCGCGGT
>JAYTEX010000154.1:0-3054 GCA_043734785.1 Pseudomonadota bacterium
CTACATTGTGCGCGCTGCGAGTCAGTGGAGTTGCCGCTAACCCCAAACGAGATCGCCTTGCTCGAATTGCTTGCGTTGCGACGAGGTCGCGTCGTGTCACCGTCGAGTCTTGAAGATCACCTTTATGCCGGGAGGTCCTCCGTCACGCGTAACGCGATCGAGGCGCATGTGAGCGCGTTGCGCCGCAAATTGCGCGCGGTGGGTGAGCCCGATCTCATCAAGACACGGCGCGGCTTCGGTTACTATATTGAATAGTCAACGTGCCCCGTACTCCATCGCGAATCGCCTGAGCCAACGCCTGGCGCTCGCGGTTTGCGGGCTGCTCGTGATCGCCGGATTTGCCATCGACGGGCTTATTCGACTGCACTCAGGTGCAGAGTTCGACCGCGCTTTGCTCGCGAAAGCACAAACTCTGGCGCTGCTCCTTGAACAGGATGAAAACGGCGTCGATTTCGATTACGTGCCGGGGGCCTTGCCTGAATTCTCGCTCGGACCTGATGCTGAGTACTTCGAACTCTGGTTCGCCAACTGGCCACAAAGCCGACGCGCGGAAGCCTTGCAGGAGGCTCATCTGCCGCGCTTCGAGGATCGCTCGCGGCACCCGCGCTATCGCGCGCTCCAGTTGCCGGATGGGCGTGCCGGGCGCAGCATACAGCTCGATTTTTTCCCGCATCTGGACCCCAAGGAAAATCTCGATCCGGCGACCCTGACGCGCTCGCCGGCCACCTTGCTCGTCGCCCGCGACCGTGCGCGACTCGACCACGCAGTGCAGCGCATGCGGTTAGGGTTGATGCTGATCGTCACGATTACACTCGGTTGCTCGTGGGGAATCGTTCGCATGACGGTCGCCCGGAGCCTACGTCCACTCGCGGAAATTCAGACCCAACTGGCCACCATGCATGCCCGCGCACTTCACACGCGGCTGACCCTGCAGGAGCAGATCATCGAGCTGGCGCCAGTCGTTGACCAGTTCAACGTGTTGCTCGCGATTCTCGAAAACGCCTTTAGCCGGGAGCAGGAGTTCGCGGCGGCCGCCGCGCACGAACTCCGCACGCCGCTGGCGGAAATTCGCAGTTTGGCCGAGATCGGCGGACGCTTCGCCGATGACAGTGCCCTGGCGCGAGAGTATTACGCCGACATTGTCGCGGCAGTGATCGAGCTGGAATCTCTAACACGCAACCTGCTCGCACTCGCACGACACGATCACTGCCAGCCGACGGAGGTTGGCGGGGAAACCTTCGATCTGGCGCGTGCGTGTGCACAAGCCTGGCAGCGCACAGCTGTCAGTGCCGCCGACCGCGCCCTACGCTTTGAGTATCACGGGCCGGCAATTGTGGTCGTGCGAGCGAAGCGCGAAATGGTCGATTTAATACTGACAAATCTAATCAGCAATGCCATCGCCTACAGCCCGATCGGCGCTGCAGTGACCCTCGAGATCACCATAGATGGAGCACAGGTAACGCTTACGCTGGCCAATCCCAATGGCGATCTAGAGGAGGGCGATGTTTCACGCGTATTTGATCGGTTTTGGCGCAAGGATGAGGCGCGGCACGCGGAGGGTCATGCGGGCCTCGGGCTGGCGTTGGTGCGCGCCTATGGAACCCAGCTCAAGGTTAAATGCGCCGCCTTGATCGACGCGCAACGCAGATTCGTCATCCGACTCGAGGGTTTCGAACTGGTCAATGCGACAGCGCTCCCACCTGCCTAGCGGAAAACATATCGCGAAGATTCAGCCATTCCTAAGATTCGCCTCAGAAGTGCGGGGACTACATTGGTCCCCGGCACCCCGGTGGTCCTGTGGTATTCGGTAGTGAGCCTACAGCTCGATGAGCTATCATCCGATCCTTCGTGAGGTGAGCAAGGAGGAGTAGACTTAGGGGGCCAGCGCTGGAATTTGCCGGTGCCATCTTCATTGGGAATCGTTAATGAAGCCTCAACGCTGCCTTAATACCACGTTGTCTATTCTTACAGTCCCAACGCTCAATCATCGGCGGCATTGCGAATTTATTATGCGAGCGGCATTACCCCCAACGATAAGCGACCAACGAGTGTAGGGGCGTGGCTAAGCGTTTGAATCTCACACGTATACGTGACACTAACTTCATTCTGGGATTGTGTTTGCTCGTGACAGTGCTCACCCGCCCGGTGATTGGCCTCGAAACCGCGCTGCACGAAGCACTCGATATGTTCGGCGAACTTCTGGTTGCGGCATGCGTGGTGGGCCGAATTTATTGCACGGCGTTTCTTGGCGGCTATAAAAATCAGATTCTGATTACAACGGGGCCGTTCTCGATGTGCAGAAATCCGCTCTATTTCTGTTCATTCATCGGCGTTGTCGGTATCTCAATGATGTCGAATCACTTGCTGTTGCTACTGCTCATTCCGTCTTTGTTCGTGCTCGTGTATTACAAGCTTATCTTGCGTGAGGAGGATTCATTACAGCGATTATTCGGCACTGACTACACACACTACCGCGCGATGACGCCACGTTACTGGCCACGAATCGGACGCTTTTCCGCGCCCGATAACCTCACCGTCAGTTCGAAGCTGCTGACGAACGCGGCGATGGACGGGTTGTTGTGGTTTTTTGCGTTGCCAATATTCGAACTCGTCGAGCACGCTCAACGCGCAGGCTTAATCCGTACCTGGGCCGTTCTCTACTGAAAATTGATGAGGCGGTTATTTTTCTTCAATTCGATGTTGTTATGTGGGCCTCTAAGTTGAACGCGTCACAGGATCGCCGCACCCAACCGCATTTTATGGGTGGCGCATACCGATCATCTGGTGGGGCGCAAAGGCGCCACAGGGGAGATCGGGCTAGCATCGTGACCGCAATCGCGAAATTGCACTTGGGTACCGTCATGCTTCACGCTGCGAAGCCAGGGCTCGATGCCCCTATCGCAGTCCCGATTAATTGAAACAGGCCCCGCCATGTTGCTTTCGTTTTTATTGCTAGGACTCACCACCTGTTCGCTAGGTTACCTCGGCTTTGCGGCCTGGTGCGTGATGCACTTTCAGATCCGCGCCGCTGTGGCTAGCCCGAATGCGCCTTCT
>JAYTEX010000155.1:0-8122 GCA_043734785.1 Pseudomonadota bacterium
GACCATTTCGAGTGGTGTTCTGATTTCCGCAAAAAGAAGTTTAGTCGCCTTGTTGACGCTGATATCCGTCGCCTGGGCAGACAACATCACCGCGACCAGGAGCTCATACGGGCTCGCATATTCCAGCTCGGTGGTCGGCGCTGGATGCGCTGCCGCCAGTATGCGGAAGATGGCGTTTACTTGCCTGCTTACCATCTCACGTTTTTCTCGCAGCGCCGCGCTGCTCCCTGATCACGCTTTTCCCGCCGCGCTGCGCTGCGCCCCGGCGTGACGGGCCCGGGCCACGGCGGCAGCCACTTCCTCCAGCGCCGATATCCCCGCAATCTCGTTGAGTTCGAGCAGGGGATCACCGGCGACGACCGCCGAGCGCCCAGCGACCCTTCGCACGTGCCCCGCATGCCGCAGCGCCGCTCCTTCGGCCGCGCGCGCGGCCTGTACAAGCGCGCTGGTTGCCTGCTTTGCGTGCGCGAAATAGGCGGCTAACGGGATGTGGCTCGGACAGGCGAGATCACATGCCCGACATTCCGTGCAACGCGCCAAACCGCCGGCGGTCGCGTCTGCAAACGCGAGATCACCAATCACGGCGAGCAGCGTCTGCGGATGCAAAGACTCGGGACACGCGGGAACACACTCGCCGCATGCGATACAGGGCGCGGCCGCGGTATCGCGGATCCGCTTGGCGGCAGGTGAAGTTGCACACGGCCAACCGCTGGCGGGGACGACCCCAGGCACCAGTGTGATGCAATCAACCGGACACGGCGGTAAGCACAAGCCGCAACCAGTGCACGCCACTTCCAGCACAGCGTGCAACTGGTGGGCGGCGCCAATGATGGCATCGACCGGGCAGGCATCCAGGCACTTGGCGCAGCCGATACAGGTGTCTTCGTCAATTCGCGCGGTGGTCGGTGGCGGCACCGGGTCAAGGAGATCCGGTAACGTCACTCCGCGCTGAAGGTTCAGTAATACTTCGAGCCGGTGGCGAACAGAGGCGCCGCCCGGCGTGCAGGCATCCGGCGTCGATTCGCGCGCGCGCAATGCCTCCGCAAAAGGCCGGCAGCCCGCGTAGCCGCACTGCTTGCACTGGGTGCCTGGCAGAACCGCGAGTAGGGTTTCGGTCTCTACCATCGCGCCCATCCGCGCTATTTGACGCGCATGCCGGGTTGCGCACCGTCGTCAGGCTGAATTAGGAACATGGCCATGTTCATGCCCGGCTCGCCACCGCTCGCAGCCAGAATCATCCCTTCTGAGACGCCGAAGCGCATCTTGCGGGGTGCGAGGTTCGCCACCATCACCACTTGGCGCCCGACCAGCACCGAGGGATCGTAAGCCGTCTTGATGCCCGCGAATACGTTGCGCGTTTCTGATCCGATGTCGAGTGTGAGCTGGATCAGTTTGTCCGCCCCTTCAACCTGTGCGGCCGCGACCACACGCGCGATTCGAAGATCCACTTTCGAGAATTCCTCGATGCTGATTTGTGGCGCGATGGGATCTATCGATGAGCTTGCCAGCGGTACGGGCGCCGCTGAACTGTGCTTGGAATCTTCAATCATGGCAGCCACCTTCGCCGGATCAATACGGCTCATTAAAGGGGTGAACGGGTTGATTCGGTGTTGACCCAAGCGGGACGCATGATCGCGCCAAGTCAACGCGCCACACGCCAGGAATTCCTCCGCCGCGCGCGCCATGAACGGCAGCACCGGTTTGAGGTAGAGCATCAACAGTCGAAACAGCTCGATGCCCGTCGAACACACCGCGTGCAAATCTTCACGCTGCGTCGGTTGCTTTGCCATCAACCATGGCTTGCGCTGATCGATATATTGGTTCGCGCGATCAGCGAGCGCCATAATCTCCCGCATCGCACGCGAATACTCGCGCGCCGCATAATGCTGCCCGATCACGGCAGCTGCCGCCTGGGCATGGGCCAGCAGATCCGGATTATCGGGCTGCGCGCTGAGCTCGCCCGCGTAAAGCTTGGTAATGAAGCCAGCACAACGACTCGCGATGTTCACGACCTTGCCGACCAGATCGGCATTCACGCGATTTTGAAAATCTTCGAGATTGAGATCGATATCGTCGATCCCCGAACTCAGCTTCGCCGCGAAGTAATAACGCAGGTATTCCGGATGCAGATGATCGAGGTAGGCGCGCGCCGTGATGAAAGTGCCACGCGACTTGGACATTTTCTGTCCGTCTACGGTTAGAAAGCCATGCACGAACACGCCTGTCGGCAAGCGCAAGCCAGCGCCCTTTAACATGGCCGGCCAGAACAACGTGTGGAAATACATGATGTCCTTGCCGATAAAATGGTAGAGCTCAGCGCTGCTATCCGGGTCACAGAAGCTGTCGAAATCCAAGCCCTCGCGGTCGCATAAGTTTCTAAAACTGGCGAGATAGCCGATCGGAGCATCCAACCAGACGTAAAAGTACTTGCCTGGCGCATCGGGGATCTCGAACCCGAAGTAAGGGGCATCGCGCGAAATATCCCAATCCTGCAAGCCGGCCTCAAACCACTCCTGCAACTTATTCACGACCCCGGCCTGCAGCGCACCTTGTCGCAACCAGTCGCGCAGCATCGGCTCGAAATCACCCAGGCGGAAAAACAGGTGTTCCGATTCACGAAGCTCTGGCGTCACACCGGTCAACGCCGAGCGCGGTTCGATCAAATCAGTGGGCGCGTAGGTAGCCCCGCAGACCTCGCAATTGTCGCCGTACTGATCGGGTGCGCCGCACCGTGGACACTTGCCCTTGATAAAACGGTCGGGCAGGAACATCTGTTTGACTGGATCGTAGGCCTGCTGGATAACGCGCCTGGCGATATGCCCAGCATCCCGCAGACGCGTATAAATCAGCGTCGAAATCGCGCGGTTCTCGGGCGAATGAGTCGAGTGATAATTATCGAAGTCGATGCCGAAAGCCGCGAAGTCGGCGCGATGTTCAGCACCGATACGTGCGATCAATTGCTCTGGCGTAAGCCCTTCCTGCTCGGCTTTGAGCATGATCGGTGTGCCATGGGTGTCATCCGCACACACATAGTGACATTCATGCCCGCAGAGTTTCTGAAACCGCACCCAGACATCGGTCTGGATGTACTCGACCAAGTGCCCGATATGGATGGGGCCGTTCGCGTAAGGCAACGCGCTGGTGACGAGGATGCGACGAGGCGCAGTGTTCATACTGGTCCAATTTCCATAATTGGCGTACGGTAACATTCCGTCCTACACGATGCCACGAAGTCTAGTTCCCCCAGCTTGTGTACAATGGCGGCGCCCCCCGCTAGAGCCAGAACATGAGCGTCGATAAAGCACAAATTGAAACCGCGTTACGGGGTTATCAAGACCCTTATTTAGGCGTCGATGTGGTAACGGCGGGAATGGTCAAGTCCATCAGCACCGAGGGCGATCGCCTTGAAATCCAGGTGGAAGCCGGGTTTCCAATCGCCCGTCACGGTGCCACGTTGCGCCAAGCTCTCGAACGCATCCTGTTGCCATTGGCCGAAGGCCGCACGCTGGATCTCCGCCTGACGACCAAAATTGTCCCGCATGCGGTGCAAAAAGGCGTGAAGACGCTACCCGGCGTTAAGAACACGATCGCGGTCGCGTCGGGGAAAGGGGGCGTCGGTAAATCGACCACGGCGGTCAACCTGGCCCTCGCGCTCCGCGACGAAGGTGCAACCGTCGGTCTGCTGGACGCGGACATCTACGGTCCGAGTCTGCCCCGCATGATGGGCTGCCAGGGCCGCCCCGACTCCCGCGATGGGAAATCCATGGAACCGAAAGAAAGCTTCGGCATCCAGACTATCTCGATCGGTCATTTGATCGAGGAAGATACCCCAATGATCTGGCGTGGCCCGATGGCCACCAGCGCGCTGGAGCAATTGCTGCGCGAAACGAATTGGCGAGATGTCGACTATCTCGTGATCGATCTCCCCCCAGGCACTGGCGACATTCAGCTGACGTTGTGCCAGAAGGTGCCGCTCAGCGGCGCATTGATCGTGACCACCCCACAAGACATCGCGCTGCTTGATGCGCGCAAAGGGCTAAAGATGTTCGAAAAGGTGGATGTGCCAGTGCTCGGCATTGTCGAGAACATGAGTGTGCACATCTGCTCGAACTGCGGACACGCCGAACATATCTTCGGCGCTGGCGGCGGCGCCAGCATGGCAGCCCAGTACGGCGTCGAGTTGCTCGGTTCATTGCCCCTCGATATCCGGATCCGCGAAGGCGTAGATCTAGGTCTACCGACCGTCGAAACAGCACCGGATGCACCCTCGACCTCAGCCTATCGTGAGATCGCGCGCCGCGTCACGACCAAACTCGCGATGCGCGCGCGCGACTACACGGGCCGCTTCCCGAACATTGTGATTCAGAAGAACACCTAAATCTTACGGGTGTTTCAGCGGGCAACTTCAGCAAAAATTGCTGCGTGCCGAGCGGGCGCCAGAGCCGAATGACGACGCGCAGCGGGGAGCGGCGCAAATTTTTTGCCGAATCTGTGCTTATCTCTATACCAGCCGAGCGTCGTGGCCAGCAGCGTCGGCCACGGTGCCACACGCCTGAGCCGTGTCGCACGCACGTGGCATTTACTTCGCGCGCGCGCCGTGCTTCTTGATCACAAAATGGAATACCCCCTCGAGCTGGTCGGCGAACAGCATGCCGTGACCTGCCTCCGCCGCGAAGGCGGTGAGATCTCGCAGCGACCCGGGATCCGTCGCACACAGGTGCACACACTCGCCATCGCGCATTGTCGCGAGTGCCTTCTTGGTCTTCAGTAACGGCAATGGGCAATTAAGCCCCGTCGCCCGGACCTCCTGAGTGCACCCGCCAACCAGCGCCTCGAGTTCACCCAAACTCAACGCTCCTTAAGGGCTAGCGACACCGAATTAATGCAATAGCGCTTTCCCGTAGGCTGCGGACCGTCGGGAAACAAATGGCCGAGATGGGCCTCGCATTGCGCGCAAAGCACCTCGATCCGCGTCATCCCGTGGCTGGCGTCTGTGCGGGTCACCACATTATCCTCCACCGCTGGTTGCCAGAAGCTGGGCCAACCGCTGCCTGAGCTGTACTTCTGCGCGGAATCGAACAAATGCGCGCCGCAACACTTGCAGCGGTACTCCCCCTCTGTTTTGCAATCATTGTATTCTCCGCTGAACGGGCTCTCTGTGGCCTGCTCGCGGCACACCGAGTATTCCATCGGATTCAGTCGGGTGCGCCATTCGGCCTCAGTCTTTTCTACTTTGCTCACGCCATACCTCCACAGTCACCTGCTCGGTTCAAGGAACGATAAATTGAGTCGCTAGTCCTGTCGGCATACCTGAAATTGTGCACCTATCTTGTTGAAATATTTGTGATAGGCTGCCCGGACGCTACGATAGTCGCGGGCCAGCCATGTGGCTGCGAGGAATCGCGATGAACGCCCGTCAGACTTCTAGGATAGAGGGAGACCTACTTTGAGAATAGCGTTACTTGAAGATGATCAGGACCAAGCGAACCTGTTCGTCGAATGGCTGAAGAGCGCTGGGCATACTTGTGAGCATTTCAAATCGGGTAAGCAATTTATTCGCACCATCAAGCACGACAGTTTCGACGCGCTGATCCTGGACTGGATGATCCCGGACATGGATGGCTTCGAAGTGCTGGGCTGGGTGCGACAAACCTTTGAGTGGCCGATTCCGGTCCTGTTCGTCACCGCCAAGGACAAGGAAGATGACATCGTGCGCGCCCTGGAACAGGGAGCTGACGATTACATCGTAAAACCGGCCAAGCAACGCGAATTACTCGCCCGTATCACCGCAGTTGCGCGCCGAGTAGCTAGCGTTGATGAGTCACTGACCGTCTTTGAGTTCGAACCGTTTCAGGTCGATCTCGCCAATCACGAAATCAAGAAGAACGGGCAGCGGATCGATGTCACGCAGAAGGAGTACGAACTGATCGTGTTTCTGTTCCGGAACATCGGCCGGGTGTTATCACGTGCGCATATCTTGGAAAGCGTATGGGGACGTAATCCGGATATCAATACTCGCACGGTTGACACCCACATCAGCCGGATTAGAACTAAGCTCGCCCTAGCCGCCGAAATGGGCTGGAAACTCTCATCCATCTACCAGCACGGTTATCGCCTTGAACGCCTGACCGGCGGGTGACAGAAAAAACCACCCGATCCGCAACGACGAGGATTAAGGGCGCAGAGTCCCACCCGCAGCCGAATTGAGTCAGTAGTCCCGGCAGCCCACCTGGGCTAGAATTGGCTGCCCGCTTGCCGTGGGCGGCTTCTCCAGATTACGGACTAAACCATCATGAGCACGCACCCGAACTATCATCGTCGTCAGAGTGTTGGTGTGAAAGTCGGCGCGGTCACGATTGGCGGGGAGCACCCGATCGTGGTCCAGTCAATGACCAACACCGACACGGCAGACGCGGTCGGCACCGCTAAACAGATTCAGCAACTCGCCGCCGCCGGTTCCGAACTCGTCAGAATCACCGTCGATACTGAAGCCGCCGCCGAGCAGGTGGGCCGAATTCGCGATCGCCTGGATGCAATCGGCTGCCAGGTACCGCTGATCGGGGATTTTCACTACAACGGCCATCTTTTGTTGACGAAATACCCGTCCTGCGCGGAGGCCCTTGCCAAATACCGTATAAATCCCGGCAATGTTGGCTTTGGACGCAAACGAGATGCGCAATTCGCGACGATGATCGAAGTTGCGATCAAACGCCAGAAACCGATCCGTATCGGCGTCAACTGGGGCAGCCTCGATCCGGCCTTGGTGGCGAGGATGATGGACCAGAACGCGCGCTTAGCGCACCCGCGAAGTGCCGCAGAAGTGACGCGGGAAGCGCTGATTGAATCCGCGTTGCTGAGCGCCGCGAAGGCCGAAGAACTGGGCCTGCCGCGCGACCGTATTGTGCTTTCCTGCAAGGTGAGCGGCGTCCAGGATTTAATCGCGGTGTACGACGAACTCGCGCGCCGGTGCGATTATGCGCTGCATCTCGGGTTGACCGAAGCGGGCATGGGATCCAAAGGAATTGTGGCGTCGACTGCCGCCATGGGCATCCTGCTGCAGCAAGGGATAGGTGACACTATCCGCGTGTCACTGACCCCCGAGCCCGGCGGTGACCGCAGCAAGGAAGTCATTGTCGCTCAAGAAATTCTGCAAACCCTGGGTCTGCGCTCTTTCACGCCGCTAGTCACCGCGTGCCCTGGCTGTGGCCGCACGACGAGCACGGTGTTTCAGGAGCTTGCACAAGACATTCAGGCCTATGTGCGCAAGCAGATGCCGATCTGGAGCGAACAGTATCCCGGCGTTGAGACCATGACCTTGGCGGTCATGGGCTGTATCGTCAATGGTCCCGGCGAAAGCAAGCACGCGAATATCGGGATCAGCTTGCCCGGGACGGGTGAGACGCCAGCCGCGCCGGTGTTTATCGACGGCGAGAAAGTCATGACGTTACGCGGTGACAATATTGGGGTCGAGTTCAAGGCGATTCTTAATGACTATGTAAAAACCCATTATGGCGCCCAGCATGCCGTGCATCCGGTGCCGGCATAAGGTTCGGTGCTCCCGATAGCGTGGCCAATACCGCTACGCGCCACTTGACGCCCGCTTAAGCCATTCGGCGCACACACACGGCAATGCACCTTCACGTCCTCGGCATTTGCGGAACCTTCATGGCGGGCCTCGCGCATCTCGCGCGTGAACTCGGCCATACCGTCTCCGGCTCAGACGCTAACGTCTATCCGCCGATGAGCGACTATCTGGCGGCGACTGGCGTTGAAGTCCACCTCGGATGGGAAACCTCGCATCTGGCGCCGCGGCCAGACCTCGTGATCGTGGGAAATGCCCTCAGCCGCGGCAACCCGCTCCTCGAAGAGGTACTGGACCGGCGACTCCCCTACACTTCCGGCCCTGCATGGCTGGCAGAACACGTGCTCCGAGACAGGCATGTCCTCGCGGTCGCGGGCACCCACGGCAAAACCACGACCTCCAGTTTACTCGCGTGGATTCTCGATGCCTGTGGTCATGCTCCAGGTTTTTTGATCGGCGGTATCCCAGAGAACTTTGCCCAACCCGCGCGGTTGGGCGGAAACGGCTATTTCGTGATTGAAGCCGATGAGTACGACACCG